>DAOVOW010000118.1 GCA_030629485.1 bacterium | reverse complement strand
AGTGGTCCACGGTTTCGGCCAGGCTGTTTCGCCACTGGCGTTGCCGGCGTTCGAAGGCCGCAATTGTGCGCCGCTGGTCAAGATCGATTTTGCGCGAGATGATGTCGACAGCGATCTTCAAGTTTACTCGCACTTCGTCATTATCGGACACACCACCAGCGGTGGTCCACAACAAGAAAACGCCGTGGATGTTGTTGTCGCACCTGAGCGGCAGGATCAGGCTCGGCGCGACCATCGACTGCGGTAACTTTTGCATCGCTTTCGTTACCCGCGGCATATTGTTTTGACCACTCTCGTGGAAGTCGGACTCACTGAATTCAACCTGTTGCAAGGCGGCCGCTGACGCGTCAACACCTCCGGAAGTGGTCAACAATGTCGCTGGCTCGGAGCCAGTTGGACAATGGTATACCGCCCCCCACGAGAAGCCGGGCAGTTGCACCATATAATCAAGGGTGGTACTCATTATCTCTGTCAGTCTGGTTTCAACCATGGCCAACTGTTGCACCCTCTTGATCAATTCCAACCGCTGTATCCGCTCCTGTCCGTACTGACGATGACTACGGGCCAAAGGCAGCCAGGTCGAGACACCACTAACGACGAAAGTTGCGCCGGTGATGATACCGATCCAACTGAGGACCTTGAAGAACAACGGGTCTGATAAGAATGGGACAACGGCAAACAGACCGATGCCTCCGTAAATCCGCATCAGGGCCACGACTGCCAGAACCGCCAGGCCACCCGACAAGTAGTTGTAACTCTCGCGATCGTGAGTGCGTATTTCATTTCTAAGACGAGCCACCACCACCAGGCTCATCAGAAAAAACAAGGCTACCATGAAATCAAGCAGCGGTAATCCCATCGAAATCGTCCTCCTTCCAAAACTCCACTCTATTACATTACGTATCGGTCGTCGGGAGATTTCCGATTAGCCGCCCACGGTCGTTCGCTACTTGCTGAGGGGTTCGTCCCATTCCCTAAATAACCGGGGGCTAGACAAGAACTGTAACGTAGCGCCGTAAGTGCCGCGCCCGCGACGAGTTACGGACAGCCCAACCTGTCGGCATGAACGTTGCGACAGATCAGGTGGGATACAAAGAAACGTCTGAACGGCACTCTCTAAGGAGGGAGATATTATGCTTTCTCGAACAGCTCTCTTGACCGCCATGGCCGTATTGGTTGTCGGCATCCTCTGGCTGGCCTGCTCCAAAAACAGCCCGGTCATAAACGGCTCACCGTCCGCCACCATTACGTCGGGGATAGGCATGTACTTTCCCTTGAATGAAGGTTACAGCACTACCTATTCGGTCAATTACTCAAACGGTAACCATGAAACAGTTCGCTACGAAGCGGGCCGCGAGATTCCGTTCGGCAGCGCAACCGCCACCGAGTGGCATTCTTTCACCACTCTGGGCGATGTAAGCACCAGCTACTTCAAAATCAACGCAATATCAATCGATCATTACGCCGGGCTCTCGGAGTCACCGCGTAGGATTCTGGAACTCCCCCTCGAACTTGGTCACACCTGGGCGGTCGAGGTCAACAGCGGCGACGATTACTACGGCTACTACGATTCACTGTCCACCAACAATGATGATGACAAGGATGCCGATGATATTATCATCACCGACAACGACGGACCTCTGTTTTCGTATCCGGCGCTCGGTTCGATATATCTGACTGTCGAAGGATTCGAGGGTCTCACCTTGGACAATGGAACATACTACAGTTCCGCGCTGAAGATTTCGAGCACTGATCGTTCGGGAAGTACGAGCTACTACTGGTATGTCGCCGGGGTGGGTCTGGTCAAGTATGTAACGGACGCGACCGGCAGCGACTTCCCTGAGGGTCAGGTGGTCGGCGAACTGGTGACATACGGGTTCAATTGATTCCTCACTCCATACCGTCGCGAGATAAGCCGGGACCGTGCCGCCCGGCTTTTTCATGACCGTTCAGTGGGCAAACAAGGTTGGATTGACTACTCGTTGATAGTTCTTGAAGTGTGTCTTGGCCAGTTTCGTAAGAATCTCCGGTCCGTGTTTTCGAACGATTTCACGGCCGACCGCATCCACATGCGCAGCCGCTCCCCTGGGGATCTCAACGCCACAATGGCTGGAGAGCTTCTCCATTTCCCGGATGAATCTCGCCCGCGCCAGGATCGAGGCAGCCGCTACCTGGATGATGCGCTCACCGCGAACCAGTTGATCCAACTTGACAGAAACACCGCGTCTCGCCAGGGCATCCTCGACCAACTCTGCCTTGCCAAACTTGTCGGATACGGCCAGGTCGGCAGGATGAGCGGCAAGCAAACGATGTATCACTTCGGCGTGTCCCTCAGCCAGAAGCTTGTTGAGGTTTCTGATCTCAGCGTACTTCCGGTTGTACTCTTCGGGAGCTACCACTATCACGGTATGGGCGTAGTCGGCACGCAGACGTTTATCGATCTGAAGTGTTTTCTTGTCGGCGATCAACTTGCTGTCGCGAACGCCGAGTGTTTTCAGATCATCTGTCTGCGACTCGTCGGTCAGGAAGGCCGCCACGACTAGGGGGCCGAAGAAATCTCCCTTGCCTGATTCGTCGACGCCGACGATGCGGTGGGCACTGGCCATCGATCAGTTGGCCCGTTCCAGGTATGCCCCGGAGCGAGTATCGACTTTGACTTTGTCACCCTCTTTGACGAATGGCGGCACTTTGACAGTCAGGCCGGTCTGAAGTTTGGCCGGTTTCGTTACGTTGGAAACTGTATCGCCTCTTGCCGATGGTTCGGTTTCCACGACCTTCAAAACCACCGAAGCCGGCAGGTCGACAGAGATCGCTTCGCCGTCAAGAAACAGGACTTTGTATTCTTCGTTCTCCAGCAGATACCACTTGGCGTCACCCAGGTTCTCAACGGCGATCTCGATCTGCTCGAAATTCTGTGAGTCCATGAACGACATCTCGCCGCCGTTTTCGTACAGGTACTGCATCTTCTTTTCTTCCATGTCGGGAGGTTTGAAGCTGTCGTTGGACGAGAACACTTTCTCCACCACCCCACCGGTCTTGATATGCTTCAGTTTGGTGCGGATGTTGGCCTTTCCCCGACCCATCTTGAAGTGCTGGTACTCGACCACATAGTAGGGCTGGTCGTCGACCATGATGCGCAAACCTTTTCGAAAATCAGACGGCGTATACATCTTACCTCCTGCTAAAGTAGGTCGGAATATAACAAAAATACGAATTGCCCCAAGCAAATTCTTGAGTCCGACGGTCGAAATCAGGGAGACCAGCAGCGTTGGTCAACAGTCACCGAAGGACAGTCACGGCAGGTGATCCGGGAGTCTGATTACTATCGATACCGTTCGGGTTGCGGCGCGGCAGACATATCTGGAAAGTCGTCCCCTGGCCCGCGCGGGACTCAAACGTCAGCCGTCCGCCGTGCAGGTCGACTATCTTCTTCACCAGTGGCAGACCCAATCCGCTACCGGAGGGACGGGTGGAGTAGAACGGTGTGAAAATCTTGTCGGCGTCGCTCTGGTTGATGCCGCAACCGGTATCCGACACTTCGATCATCATCTGCTCGTCAGTCGCCGTCACCTTAACAGTCACCTTGCCATGATCGCCGGTGTGGGCGTTGACGCCGTTTTCCAACAGGTTGGTGAGGGCTTGCTTCAACAGCAATCCATCGACCTCGATTGGTTGAATCCGGTCGGTGTGGCAGGCGAATTCGATTTGCGCACAGTCCGAACGAACCCGGAACGAATCGATCAATTCCCTGATCATGGTGTCGACGTCGAGCATGGCCGGACTAAAGTTGAGCGGGCGTGCAAAGTACAGGAAGCGCTCGATTAGCGATTCCGCCTCTTTCGTCTCCTGGACCAAAGCCACGGCATGGTCGGCGTTGAGATCGTGACCGATCAGTTTCTTCCTGAGCAAATTGCCATACCCGGCAACCGCTCCAAGCGAGTTTCGGATTTGGTGGGCCAGGCCTCCGGCCATCTCACCCAGAGCAGCCAGTCTTTCTTTGATTTCCAGTTGACGGCGCAGGGTCGACAACTCGGTAAGATCGTTGATCAGTAACGACGCTCCCAGGACGGCGCCGGTGTGGTCATGGATTGTCGATATGGTCACTCCGAGCGTGAGTAACCGGCCGGAAGTTGTCGTAAATTCCGTTTCGCGATATGCCAGGTTCCGACCACAATCGAGCACACGGCTGACGGCATCGACCAGGTGGACGTTCGATCCAAGCAGGTCCCAGTAGTGTCCGCCTTCGTAGCTGGTACGCTCCACGTCGAGAATCTCCTCGGCGACGGCATTGAGCGACATCACGCGACCGCGCTGGTTCACGGTTACGAGTCCCGAGTTCATAGAGCGAAGCAGATGTTCGTTGAACTGTTCAAGTGAATCGGCTCGATAGGTTATCTCGCGATTCAGTCTGAGCAATTCGGATTCTTTCTCTCGAAGTTCGTCGATGATCCGACGGTAGTCGGTGACCATCGCTTCAACCTCGTCGTGGTCATCATCGACTATACGCCCGGCCTGAAGCGCCTCCTGCCTGATCCGGCGAAACGGCGACAATACGAATCGCGACAACAGAACATACACTCCCAACGTCAGGAACGCAGCCACCAGACTCACGATTACCATGGTGCGCCAGGCGGTGTCGAGGTAGGCCAGAAGCGGCGCCTTTTCACCAAGGATGATCAGTCCGCGGGTGTTCCGGCCCGGCATGGGATAGAGATAGAAGTACTCAGCCTGGTCACCGCGGGTGATCCGATGCATTTCGATGGTCTCAAATTGCGCCACAATCTCGCCCCACTTTTTGGAACCGGTGGCGACCACCAGAGAGGACAGCTCATCCTTTGTGAGCGTCTTCCCTTCTGAAGGCAGCGAGCCGGGGAAATACCCCAGTCTGCTCAGCCCCAGTCGCTGTCGCAGGCTGCTTTCCTGGTCTTCGCTCAACTGGGTCACGCCCCAGTTATCGATATTCCGACTCACGATTAGGCCGGCATCGTTCAGAAGGTTTTCTATCCTCTCTCGCTCCGCCATCCGGGCATGGTAGGCGATGTAGTTCGAGGCTGCATTCAAAACCAGCAGAACGAGGATTATGGCCAGAAATCCCAGATGAACCTCGGACTCAAATCTGTGTGACAACTTATTCATGGTCCTAAGCCGAGTATCGGCTATACCGAGGTCGAGTTGAACCGGAAGTTGTCTTAGGGCAGGGTCAGGAAGTTGGTGACGTAGAAATCGATGATTCGATCACCGGCGACCATCGCCAGCATCGCGGCGATGGAAAGAAAGGGGCCGAACGGCACCGTCCGCTCACGGCGCAACCGGGCTGAAAACGCCATCAGAGCCAACGAGATTGCCAAGCCGATCACGGCGGAACTGATAAAAATCAGGAGTACCTTTTGCCACCCGAGGAAAGCGCCGAGCATGGCGGCCATTTTGATATCACCGCCACCCATTGACTCTTTTTTGAACAGCCAGTCCCCCAAGAGCGCGATTAGATACAGCGCCCCGCCTCCGACCAACAGACCGATAGTGGCGTTCACAATACCGATACCATCGGGAATCAGCGACACTCCCAGCGCAATGATCATACCGGGCAGAGTTATTCCGTCTGGAATAATGCGGAACTCGAGGTCAATGAAGAAGATGACCAGCAGCGCCGACGATAGCAGGGCAAGGGCTGCCGTCTGGAAGCTCAGTCCATACTGCCAGTAGAGGTAGAAGTAAAAAAGTCCATTAAGAACCTCAACCAGGGGGTATCTGATCGAGATTCCAGTAGCGCAGAAAGCACACTTCCCACGGAGGACAAGATAACTGAGTACGGGAATATTGTGGAACCATCTCAGTGATCGTCCGCAGTGAGGACAGAGGGACCTGCCGGCTACAAAGCTGATCTTGCGGGGTACACGATAGATGACGACGTTCAGAAACGAGCCGATGACCAGACCGGCCGTAAGGACCAGAATAAGCGCCAGAACATGCATGTTATAGTATCGGTTGGCAGGCCGCCTATCTCAACTCCCCCAGCAGCGCCATAACCAGAGCACAGGCTACGGGCGCCGCTGTCTCGCTTCGGAGCACCCGTCGGCCCAGAGAAACTGCTTTGAACCCAGCCTCCCCGGCTGCGGCCACTTCCTCCGGTGTGAAGCCCGCCTCCGGTCCGACCAGCAATGTCACCCTGGGCGCCTGAGTATCCACCAAACACTCCTCCAGAGGACGGCCCTCACCTGTCGGATGAAAAACCAGATTGAGATCAGAGCGATCAGTCTCCTTCAAGAACTGTCCAACGGGCACAGGACTGCTCACCTCGGGCCGGTATGACCGGTGACACTGTTTCACCGCCGCCAAGGCTACTTTTTCCAGTCGCCGCAAGCGCGAGGCCGCTCGCTTGGGATCGTCCAGTTT
>DAOVOW010000113.1 GCA_030629485.1 bacterium | reverse complement strand
CGCCTGGTGCACAAGATCATCGATCGCTACGGACGGGTGATAGAGGACAACTCCGCGGTACAAAAAGAAGAAGTCCTGTCGGCCCAGACGGCATACATTATGGTCGATCTCATGCGCTCGGTAGTCGATGCCGGCACTGGAGCGCGGGCGCGCTGGATGGGTTTCTCTCGTCCGGCCGGCGGCAAGACCGGCACCACCGACAACTTCTGCGATAACTGGTTTGTCGGGTACACGCCGCAAATCACGGCCGGCTGTTGGGTCGGGTTTGATAAGAAGATATCCCTCGGGCGCGGTCAGGACGGCGCTAAGAACGGCGTACCGATCTGGACGGAGTTCATGATAGCGGCGCACGACTCCCTGCCGGTGGAGACATTCGAGGAACCGGACGGAATCGTTCACCGTGAGATCTGCCTCGAGTCGGGTGACCTGGCCACCGACCGCTGTATCAACGTCCGCAACGAGATCTTCACCGAAGACAACTACCCCACCAGCGAATGCCGCCTCCACCCCTCGCGCGGCATGGATATTTCAACTTCATCTGACGATTCAATGCCCCAGGATACTTCGTCGGAACGGACACATTTCTAACAGGTTGTTGAAAAATGCCGCAATCGTCATATCCGGGTGGTGCCGGGCGACCCCGTTGGCTGCCCACACGGTCAAGCCGTGTTCTTCGGCCTGCGGGCAGGTAGATCGTACGCCCTGTGGTGGGGTAGCACCCTCAAACTCGTTTGGGGGTGATTCACCCGTCGGGGACGTCTGCCGCCCACACAAGCAAGCCTGTTTTATGTGCTGGGCCGGTGGTTCCTCTTGTGCCCGCTGAGTCTTCAGACTCAGCGGGTGGTCGTGGCCGAGTCTGAAGACTCGACCACCACAACAATAGTCATGCTGTCAGGTGACTCGTCTCCGAGTTGCCTACCCTGTTCGATTCCTGTTCAATCGCTCATCATTTGAACAGCCACCGGAAACAATTGAACGGTGGCAGACCTTTCCGCCACCTGCTATGATTCGTCATCGCAAGCCTTTATAGGAGACTATAATCTCCTGCCTGAAAAGCACCGGGATTGCCTATAGGTGCGTATACAGATATTTCGGTGCGGTTAGCGGAAAGGAGCATTCTCAGCATGACAAAACACTCACTGATCTTGATCGGAGCCCTGCTACTGATGCTGGTGACCGGTTGTAGTCATAAGGAGTCTCCCCTGAGTTCGGACAGTGCCGGGCTGGGATTGGATGACGGCAACAGCAACCAGACGTTGTTGTTGGAAGCCGAGGTTTCATCGGCACAACTCAATCTGTTCATTGGATTCGCAAACAGCCAGCCGGTGGAGTTGCATCGGATTATCTCGGACTGGGATCCCGCTACCGTCACCTGGACTGGCTTTGCGGCAGCCTTCAATCCGAATATCGAAAGTTCGTTCATGGCTGACGCCAATGGCTGGCACACGGTAGACGTCACGGCTTTGATTCAAAGCTGGGCAGCAGGAGAGACGGACAACTTCGGCCTTCTACTGGAACAGTCATCACCCGCCTCCTTCCCGTTGATGGTGCGCAGCATGGAAAGTGCAATCGCCTCTCCATTTCTGGAAATCTGTTATGATACTCCGGACGGCTCTGCTTGCGACACGGTTCCGGCGCGAGCTGATGTGTTTATCGACGAGGCTCAGCCCGACGCCTCAACCGAAGGCAGTGCGATGCTACTGGTCGGACAGACGATGACTCCGGGAACGAACAAGCAGGCGCTGATTCGGTTTGAGTTGCCCGACGTATTGTTCGCAGCGACCCCCTCCACAATCGGAAGTCGTGTATGGGAGGATGTCAATCAAGATGGAATCTACGACCCTGACGAGACAGGGCTGCCCGGAGTGACGGTCAACCTGTACGACTGTCAGGAGACCATGTTGGCCGCCACTGTTTCTGATTTGACGGGGTCTTATCGGTTTGATAGTCTAAGCAGCGGCAGTTACCTCGTGGAGTTTGTAGCGCCGGAGGGGTATCTGTTTAGCCCGATGGATCAAGAGGCCGGAGATACCCTTGATAGTGACGCCGATCCAACGACGGGTCGAACTCATTGCTTCGTAGTCGACGAAGGAGAGGCGGCGCTCACCTGGGATGCCGGACTTTTTGCCGAAGTGATCATCACCGACTCCGGCTGTACGCGTTCGAAGGGATACTGGAAAAACCACGCCGGATTCGGATCGCAGGACGATGATCTTAGTTCACTTCTTCCCATCTGGCTGGGCGAGGCCGATGGAGAGAGCAGCTTGCTGGTCGATACTGACTCGGTCGCCGTGGCTGTCCTGACCATGAAGACCTACGGCATGCCATCGAACGGCATCACCAAACTGTACGCCCAGCTACTCGCGGCCAAACTGAATATCGCCTCCGGGGCCTTGGCTGATGAAGTTGCTGTAACTATCGAAGAGGCAGATGCGTACCTGGCTGATCACACCTGGTCTGGTTGGGACCGGACGGATCGACAGGATAACAGCATAGTGCTGGATTGGAAAGACATACTCGACAGTTACAACAATGGTGAGATTGGTCCCGGCAGTTGTGATTAGCTTATTGCGCAACTTCCTGAAACGGCGGGTCCGATAGCGGCCCGCCGTTTTTTTTGCATCTGATTCGTTCGTCATTCGTGGTTTTGCTATTCTGCGTGCAGTCTCTACAATCTGCAGTGCAGGTATTGCGCACAACCGAAAGGGTTTGACGGAACAGAGGTTCTGGGCTATATTCGGGCGGAAATTGGGATTATTGCATGACCGATCAGTTTGCCGGCCTGAGAGCGAGAAGGACGCGGCAGCAGAGGCGATGCAGAACCCGAGTCACGTGGATGAGGCTTGTGTGACTACCGTCGAGTCTCTGTGAATGGCTTGAGCGGCCGTGGGCTACACGCCCGTCACCACCCGAACAATCGGGCGGCAACATCCACGCAGAGGATAGGCGGCACGATCAGGATCGACCGCAAACTGGGTGATGACCCGCGGTCGAACCTTACCTCAAATGTCACTGCGATATGGCCATGATGAGAATGTTCACAACGTGTAAGTGAGACGTAGCCTATGTCAGTCATTCGCCCTTTCCGAGGTCTTCGTCCGCGTCCTGAGCAGGTTGCCATGGTGGCATCGCCGCCTTATGACGTCCTCTCCAGCAACGAGGCCCGTGAACTGGTCAGGAACAACCCGGTTTCTTTCCTCCGCATCAACAAGCCGGAGGTTGATTTCGACCCCGATACTCCCGTCCACAGCAAGAAGGTCTACGATCGCGGCAAGGAGAACTTGCAGCGACTGGTCGATGATGGCATCCTTTGCCGCGACGACAAATCGAGCCTGTACCTCTACCGGCTCACCTGGCAAGGGCTGAGCCAGACCGGACTGGTGGCTTTGGCCTCCACGGAAGAGTACAACCAGGGCAAGATCAAAAAACATGAACACACTCGCCCGGACAAGGTCCGTGACCGGGCCGCGCATATCAGGCATGTCAACGCCCAGGTCGGACCAGTGTTTTCGATCTTCAGGCACAACGATCTGATTAGGCAACTGTTTGTCGCCATCACAGGTGACAAGCCGGTTTACGATTTCGTTGATGACGGTCAGGTCCGGCACGAGTTATGGGTGGTATCCGATGATCAGATGATTGCCGATATGGTGGCGGCCTTTGCCGGACTGGACGCCTTGTACATCGCCGATGGTCATCACCGGTCGGCCGCGGCGGCGGAGGTGGCCCGACTCATGAAAGAGGAGAATCCCAACCACGATGGCACGGAGCCCTACAATTTCTTCCTGAACGTGATCTTTCCCGATGACGAACTCCGTATTCTTCCCTACAACCGCGTCGTCAAGGGCCTCAGTGATAAATCGGTTGAACAGGTTTTGGCGGAGTTCAAAGAGTCGTTTGCCGTTGAGCCACAAAAGAGTTCTATTGAGCCGCAGGAAGGCTACCATTTTGGCGCCTTCTGCCGGGGGAAGTGGTACGAACTGACGGCCCGCGAAGGATCCTTCAACACCGACCACCCGGCTGAATCAATCGACTCAGCCGTGTTGACCGCCAACCTGCTGAGGCCCACCCTGGGTATCGAGGACATTCGCACCGATAAGCGCATCGACTTTGTCGGTGGCATCCGAGGAGTCGGCGAACTGGAACGGCTGGTGAACTCGGGCGATTTCGATATCGCTTTTTCGCTCTATCCGGTTACGGTCGAGCAACTGCTCGCGGTGGCCGATGCCGGCGAAGTGATGCCGCCCAAATCAACCTGGTTCGAACCCAAGCTGCGTAGTGGTATGGTAATAAATCTACTGGACAAATAGAAAGAAAGGACCACGAGATGCTGATACTCATATCTGACGCTTTCGATGAGTCGTTGCCCTCCATGTTGGCTCGGTATGGTGAGGTCACCGACGACAAAGGTCGCCTGGCGGATGCGGAGATCGTTCTGATCCGCAGCAAGACCAAGGTCACTAAAGAGTACATCGATTCCGCACCGAATCTGAAAATGGTAATCCGCGGCGGTGTCGGTCTGGACAATGTCGACCTGGTATACGCCAAAGAGAAGGGGATCATTGTCTGGAATACGGCCGATGCTTCCACGACGGCAGTTGCCGAACTGGCTTTTGCCCTCATGATCGCCCTGCCCAACCATCTAACCAGAGCCGATTCAACGATGCGCGAAGGGAAGTGGCTCAAGAAGGAACTGAAGCGAACCGAACTCCACAGCAAGACGCTCGGAATTCTCGGTCTTGGTCGTATCGGCCTGGCTCTGGCCCAGCGCGCCCGAGCGTTTCACATGCGGGTTCTCGGCTGGCACCCCGATGTTTACTTCACCGACCTGGCCGAGATCTGTGAGACGATAGAAGAGGTTCTACCGCAGTCCGACTTCGTCTCGCTGCACATGCCGTTGCTGCCCGATACCAAGGGGCTCATAAACAAGGAAACTCTCAAGCTGTTCAAGGACGGCGCCTATCTCATTAATACCGGTCGCGGCAAATGTGTTGTGGAAGAGGACGTCGTAGAGGCACTGAAAAGCGGTAAGCTGAGTGGCTTTGCCACCGATGTCTGGTACAGTGACCCACCGGTGAATTCGCCGTTGCTTGACGCGCCCAACACGATATTCGCTCCGCATATCGGAGCCTCCTCCAAGGAGAACATGAAACGAATCGGCATAATCATAGACCGTCTCATTTCCGATTATGCCAAAGCGAAGTAATATCACCTCTAACGTGTGACAAGAAAACGAGGCTGACCCATGGCCAACAGAGTATTCAATTTCAATCCCGGACCCTCGACGATCCCGCTGGATGTTCTCAAGATCGTGCAGGACGAACTGCTGGACTATCGTGGATCGGGCATGTCGATCATAGAGAGCTCCCACCGTTCGCCCGAATACGACGAGGTGAACGAGCAAGCCATCAAACTCGTGCGCGAGATATTCGGTCTCGACGACAGCTATCATGTCATGTTCCTCACCGGCGGCGCATCGCAACAGTTCTTCCAGATTCCGATGAACTTCCTCGTCGGCGGCAAGATCGGAGCCTACGCCGACACCGGTTCCTGGTCGACCAAGGCAATCAAAGAAGCCAATATCGTCGGAAAAGCACACGTAGCGTTCGCCGGGAAAGAGAAAGACTTCGTGCACATCCCGACCCAGGATGAGTTGGATATTCCATCCGGAGCCGCATATCTCCACATCACCACCAACAACACCATCAAGGGAACCCAGTACCACTACCTCCCGGAGACGCACGGGGTGCCGTTGGTTGCCGACATGTCGTCGGACATCGCATGCCGCCAACTGGATTACAAGAAGTTCGACATGTTCTATGCCGGCGCCCAGAAGAACCTCGGTCCGGCCGGTACTACGCTGGTAGTGATGAGCGATGCACTCTTGCAGAAATCGAACGACAGTCTCCCGAGCCTGCTCAACTATAAGACGCAGGCAGGCAAAAAGTCCCTGTACAACACGCCTCCGTCATTCGCCATTTATGTTGTCAAGCTCGTTCTTGAGTGGATCAAGAACCAGGGTGGTCTGGCGGCGATCGAAAAGACCAATATCGCCAAGAAGGATTGCATCTATCAGTTGATGGATCTCCATCCTGACTACTACCGGGGCACGGTCGAGAAGGAGAGCCGTTCGTGGATGAACCTTACGATGCGTCTGCCCAGTGAGGAGCTGGAGAAGAAGTTCATCGCCGAGGCCAAAGCGGCTGGGTTTGTTGGACTGAAGGGTCATCGCAGTGTCGGTGGGGTCCGCGTTTCCCTGTACAATGCGATGCCGCTTGAGGGCGCCGAGAAACTGGCTGAGTTTATGAAGGCGTTCAAGAAGAGCAACTAACCGTTTGTGTTATAAGCCATTTCGCAGGGTCCTGACCACGTTGAAAGCGTGGTTGTGATCCCGCGATTTTCGTTAAGGCATACCGTGACCGGCGATTCCCGCAATTACCAAACACACCCCTAAATCCCCTCTCAAGAGGGGACTCATGAATGGGTCTCAGGCCACAAATGGGTTCGTTTTGTGTATTTTCATATTCGGATAATAGGATCGGTGGTG
>DAOVOW010000335.1 GCA_030629485.1 bacterium | reverse complement strand
GAACACATAGCCAAGCGTATCGTAGACCGGACTGCCGGCACTGGCATAGAGGTCATCGTAGCCATCAGCATTAGCATCACCCAAATACTCAAGTATCCTGCCAAAAGCGTAGCTACCGTTTTGATACTCACCCGGTTCGTGAATGGTGAAATCCGGAATCGTATCGAAGTCGGCGCCGCCCCAGTAGAAATACAACGAACCATCAGTGTCGTACATGGGGTCTGGACGAAGATTTACCACCAAGTCTGTCGTATCATCGCCGTTGAAATCACCGGCAATGACTCTGTCGCCAAACTGATAGACAACAAAGGGCGCGTTGGCTGGCGTTAGCACCAGATCAGGTACCGAATCGCCGTCGGAACCCAGTTCAAACATGAATACTTCATCGCCCATGTGCCCGGTGCAGAAGAATTCGGGGTTTCCGTTAGCGTTTATGTCATGTGAATTGACCGAAGTTCGCGTCGGCCGAACCGTGTCAAGCCCAAACCATGCGTCTCTGATTGTATCCAATGAAGGCCCACCCAGATAGAGGTTGAGCCGCCAAGAACTCGGGTTGCGGCCATTGGTGGCAAAGTCGTCGAACCCGTCCGAGTTTACATCTCCGAGATTCCCGATAAAGCGCGAAACGCTATTGAACCTCATGTCGTAGACTGTGTCTAAAGGGACACCGCCGTAGAACAGATACGCAGCGAAACGATAATCCCAAACTAGGATATCATCATACCCGTCATCGTTCTGGTCGCCAAGACGTACAATGGTCGTACCAAACAGTGTGTGAGTAGTATCGGATACTATCCTACCGATCAACTCCGGCAACTCAGCCGTAGCTGACGGTCCAATACTCAGCGCAACAAGGACTGTCACCAGCACACATAGTTTTCGGTTCTGTCTCAGCCTCAAGAGATTCTCCCTTTAATAAGGGCACAAACTAAAGTTAACCTGTTCATCGATTTTGTCAACAATAAAGGCCGGCTGGGTGGCCCGGACCTCTGTCCGGGTCTCATGACGACCGTGCGCCGGGTGAGAAACCCGGACGTTCGTCCGGGCCACCCGTCATACTTCGACTGCGCTCAGCATGACATAAGCCCCCCTTCACGGCCTACAGCGGCGGCAGGGAGTGAGGCCTTCGTATAAGGCGTCGTTACGAGTGTCGAACAAACGGTAGCGGTCGGGGCGGAACTCACCGATCTGAGTGCAGCCCGGACGGTGAAAGCGGAACCTTCCGTAACGGGCGAGGTAGTACTCCTCCGGCGTTCGCTCCAGCGAGAAAAGCCCGACGCCGGCGGCCATCGCTCTTCGTTGCGCCTTCAACAAACGCTGTATCTGGGGACGGTCATAGTCACTCTGCTTGAACAAAAGAAGATAACCCAACCCACGTTCCAACAACGCCTCACCGGCCATTACGGAGTCTACGAACATGTATGCCAATAGCCGCCCATACTTGTCGCGACGTCTGGAAGGAAACTCCAGCCGGGCGGTCTTGCCCAAAGCCAACTCCGTGAGAAACTGTTTGGCTTCTTCGTAGTATGGTTGTTCTTGTTCCGGTGCGTCGATGTTGGCCAGTCTGAGCCTTTCACCGCTGGAGAGAATAACGGTGTCGCCGTCGACGACTTCGACGATTACCCAGCGGTCACTCGGTTTGACATCCTGCCCAATATCGGTCACCATCCGGAAACATACTATCACTACCACCAACAAAGCAACAAGGACAACCCGGACGAGCGTCCTGTATCGTGACTTTTTCTCAGGCGGTAGGGTTGCCATTGAACTTCACTTCAGAGTATCCGGCGCCGGTCGGTCGAACCTCGATCAGGTCCTCGACGCGGTCTCTAATGTCGTCAACATGTGTGATCAACAGAATCTGAGGAAACTGGTTCATGAGACCACCCAGGGCGCTGATGATCAGGTCCTTGCGCTCGTCATCCTGTGATCCGAAAACTTCGTCTAAGATAACAAAGGAACGATCCAGGCCGGCCGACTCGGTCAGGGCCTGCGAAATAGCCAGCCGCAGGCAGAGGTTGGCGAGGTCCTTCTCGCCGCCGGAGAAACGCTCGACACCGAAAAACTCCCCGCCGTCCATCACCCTAAGATTGTACTTGCTGTCAAGTTCGACCAGGCTGTACTTGCCGCCGGTCATGTCAGCGAACAGTCGGCTGGACAGTTCGGCCAGACGCGGACGAATCCGCGCGATCAGGTCTTTGCGGAAATCGGCAAACAGGATCCCTAATTTCTCACGGTGGTATCTGCTGGTGCGGTGCTCTTCCAGTTCGTCCTCGGCCTTCTTGAGGTCTTCCTTCTGTTTGAGCTTCTCATCCAACTCGGCGCGAGTGATCTCGACTTCTTTACTAAAGGAGAACTGTTCGTTCCTGGCCTCTTGCAGCCGATGCTGGGCCGACGTCAACTCAAGCTGGGCCTGCTCGAACGCCTTTGCATCGTAGGCAAGGTCGGACAACCGGTCATTCAAGGATTCGATTCCTTCAGCAACCTTTTTCATTTTCGAATCGAGCGCTTCTATCTCCAGTTGCACCAGCGGCAGCCGCGACAATTTCCCCTGTAGTAGTTGACGGCGGGCCTGGGCGGATTCCAGTTCGTCCAATCTCCGCTCAAGCCGGTCGAACTCAGACTGATCAAAAGCCACCGCCGAACTGGCTGCGAGCTTCCCGGTCAGTTCTTCGATTGATGCCGTGACCGCCCGGTCCTTGTCTTGAAGAGATGACAGTTCCTTGTCGGCCGCCTCCTTGTCGACCTGGACCTGGTAACGAGTTTTGGACATCTGTTCAAGTTCCGTCCAGCGACCTTTCAACTGTCTGCCCAGACCACTCTGTTGCTTTAGGTGCGAGTCCAGTTCCGACGCCGATTTTTTCAGGTCGTTCAATTCATCTGTCAGGTGCTGTCGAATCTGAGGCAAGTCCTTACCCAGCGGCCGGTGGCACCGATCACAAACCGATTCCGGGCCGAACTTGTCCACCGACTGAATCTGCTGATTCAGTTTCTCGACCTGCCGGGCCAGGTTGTCGCGTTCAGCCTTCAATTGACTGTACCGGGAACGTGCCTGTTCGAGTTCGGTATGGGCCTGGTCGAGGAGCCGAACAACGTCATCAGGGATTGCCTCGAGCTTGTGAGTCAGAGAATGGAGTTCGCTCTGACAGTTGCCAAGAGCGGTCTCAATCTGCTGTTTCTCCCGACGGCTGTGCTCCGATTGCTGTTGCAACTGCCGCCTCAATTCACTGCGGCTGCGGGCCTCTCTCATCCGTTCAAACTCGGCGCGAATCGGCGCCAATGACTTAATCGACTCGTCGAGTTTATCCCTTTCGGAGGTCACGCTTGAGAGCTCCGACAGTTCGGTCTTCAGTTGGCTGCTTTGCTGTTCCAGAAAGGCCAGGGTTCCACTTTCCGCCTCAAGCCGGGTGGTGATCTGTACCCAATCGGATTTCCTGGCCTGCT
>DAOVOW010000159.1 GCA_030629485.1 bacterium | reverse complement strand
AGAGAGCAGGCGCCGCAGATACCCTCGCGGCAGTCATGGTCAAAATGAATCGGCTCGACGCCCTTGGCCACCAGATCTTCGTTGACTGTATCCAGCATTTCCAGAAAGGACATGTCGGGAGAGATGTCACGAGCCTCATATGTCTCCATTCTCCCTTTGTCCCGGGCGTTCTTTTGACGCCATACGCGCAGTGTCAGGTTCATTATTTGTAGCTCCTTGTGGCCAATTCAACGCTTTCAAATTCGAGCTCCTCTTTGTGGAGCTCAGGCTTGTTGCCGACGCCCTTGTGTTCCCAGGCCGCCACGTAGGCAAACTTCTTGTCGTTACGCACTGCTTCTCCCTCTTTGGTTTGGTACTCCTCGCGGAAGTGAGCGCCGCAGGATTCCTCTCGTTGCAGAGCGTCGATAGCAAAGAGTTCTGCAAACTCCAGAAAGTCGGCCAGTCGCCCAGCTTTCTCTATCAGCATGTTCATTTCCTCATTCGTACCAAAAACTCTGGCATTTTGCCAGAATTCCTCCCGGAGCGCCGGAATCTTCTCCAACGCTTTCTCCAATCCGGTCTTGTTGCGTGCCATACCGCAGTATTCCCACATGATCTCTCCCAGGGCTTTGTGGAAAGAATCAACCGTCCGCTTTCCGTTGATCGTCAGCAGCTTCTTGATTTGCGCCGAAGCTTCTTGTTCAACCTCGCGAAATTCATTGCGGTCGGGCGATATGTTTTGTGTGCCGACACGCCCAAAATAATTACCGATGGTATAAGGAAGGATGAAGTAACCATCGGCCAAACCCTGCATAAGTGCCGAGGCACCCAAGCGGTTGGCGCCGTGGTCGGAGAAGTTTGCTTCGCCAATAACAAACAGACCGGGAATGTTACTTTCCAGATTATAGTCAACCCAGAGACCGCCCATGGTGTAGTGTGTGGCGGGATATATCCGCATCGGTACCTGATATGGGTTTTCATTGGTGATCAGGTGGTACATGTCGAACAGGTTACCGTAACGCTGCTCGATCACTTTCTTACCAAGCCGATTGATTGCATCGGCAAAATCAAGGTAGACACTATACCCACTCTCATCAACACTACGACCTTCATCGCAGACCTCTTTGGCACTGCGCGAAGAGATATCTCGCGGAGCCAGATTGCCGAAACTCGGGTATTTGCGTTCGAGATAATAGTCGCGTTCCTCTTCCGGGATTTGACCCGGTGGACGCTTATCGTCTTTGTTTTTGGATACCCAGATGCGGCCATCGTTGCGCAGCGACTCCGACATGAGCGTCAGTTTGGACTGATACTCTCCGGAATGCGGGATACAAGTCGGATGGATCTGGGTGTAGCAGGGATTGGCAAACAGAGCGCCTTTCTTGTGAGCTTTATAAGCAGCGGTGACATTGCAGCCTAAACCCATAGTGGAGAGGTTAAACACTCGGCCGTAGCCACCAGTTGCCAGCACGACGGCATCAGCGGCATGCGAACTGATTTTGCCGGTTACGAGGTTGCGCACTACAATCCCTTTGGCATGTCCGTCGATGAGTACCAGATCAAGCATCTCCGTGCGTGGGAACATCTTCACCTGCCCCAACCCGATCTGCCTGCTCAATGCAGAATAGGCGCCCAGCAACAACTGCTGCCCGGTCTGCCCGCGGGCGTAGAATGTCCGTGACACCTGAGCACCGCCGAATGATCGGTTGGCCAGGGTACCGCCGTATTCACGTGCGAATGGCACCCCCTGTGCTGTGCACTGGTCGATGATATTGACCGACACCTCTGCTAGGCGGTAAGTATTGGCTTCACGAGACCGGAAATCACCCCCCTTGATGGTGTCAAGGAAAAGACGGAAGACCGAGTCGCCGTCATTCTGGTAATTCTTTGCCGCGTTGATACCGCCTTGCGCGCCGATGGAATGTGCCCGCCGAGGGCTGTCCTGGAAGCAGAAGCACATCACGTTGTAACCCAATTCGGCCAGGGAGGCCGCTGCCGAAGCACCAGCCAGGCCGGAGCCGACCACGATGATAGAGTACTTACGTTTGTTGGCCGGATTAACCAGCTTCATTTCGAATTTGTGCTTATCCCACTTTTCAGTCAGCGGGCCTGACGGGATTTTGGCGTCGAGTGTCATATCAGTTTCCTCCTCCCGGCAGTTTAATGATGTTCAGTAGTACCGCCGCCGGCATCGAGCAGTAGCCGAAAAAGAACAGCAGGGCGGCGAGCGTGCCCAGGCGTTTGAGCCAGGGGCGGACAGATGGCCGGTTGAGGCCAAGGGTCTGAAAGAGGCTGGGCAGGGCATGGTTGATGTGGAAGGCCAAAGACAGCATTGCCACGATGTAGATACCCGAGATCAGGTAGTTCTGAAAGCCGAGAATGACCATCGAGTAAACATCGAAGCGACCGGCAGCGTCGGTAAGCCCGGCATACTCAGGATTGGTAACCACAAACGTGAAGTGCAGCAGGTGGTAGACAACATAAAGAAGTATCCCCAGCCCCGACCAGATCTGGGTCTTCGATGTGACTCCAGCCTCGATCGATTCCTGCTTGCGATAGGAAACAGGTCGGGCCGCTCGATTCTGGAAGTACAGTCGTATAGCCGTCCAGACATGTATGGCCAGAAAGACCAGCAGCGTACCGCGCACAATCCAAAGCAGTCCGCCCAGATGATGTAACAGTTCGGCATAGGCGTTCAGTTTTTCCTGGCCGAGGAAGATCTGCAGGTTGCCGATCAAGTGGCCCGAGACAAACCCTATGAAGGTAATCCCTGTTACGGCCATAAGTATCTTTTTCCCGATGGATGAGTAGGACGATTGCCCGGCAATGCTGGCCGGCATCGCTTTGGTTGCAGTAAACGTCATGTCGTCTCCGTATCTCACGGTTTTAGCGGTCTAATAAAGGGAGCGAAGTCTCCATGTCAACGAAAATCAGGATTCATCGGCACTAACCACTCAGATTGATCGTTTGGCAACGCGGTGGGTATAAGATTCGGAATCGGTCGGCAGCGGTTTGGTGGTTCGGACTGTCTCATCTATAATCCGAACCTCGGCAGGCGGTTTGCCGAGAATTCGGTTGACAAGCGCCGAGCGGCTTGGTATAATTTGAGCCGCTGGATTGTCGACACTTAGGAAATAAGCAAGAGAATAAGAATGTGATGTCCATACATCAGGAGAAGTATATGCGCAGGTGTATCACACTGACCATTGTCATCGTGGCCATAGCTTTCGGTGCTGCCTCGATCTCAGCCATTGACATCTCAATGAAGCTCTCCGGTAAGGGAGCAGTGAATGAAACAACCATCAAAGCGGGGCAACCGGTTTCGATTGACATCGTTATTGAAAACGATACTGTCTTTACTGGTTTCACGATGGGTTTCCAACTCACCTCGCCGAACCTGAGGGAGATAGTACACGTGGCCGACACCAACGGCGGTTTGAACGAAGCCGGCGATATCAAGGGTTACAACGGTTGGCATGACCAGTCGATCTGGGATCTCAGTGGCGTTTTTATTCGGGAGACGGATTGGGACGGCAAGCTGCCGGATACGATCGGATTTGGTGGATTGTCCGTCAAGTCGAAGTACACAGCGCACAAGGCCGAGAGAAAACTGTCATTTGACATTATGGTTCCCGAGGTCGGCGTGCTGGTTGTCGACTCGGCCTTCTTCCCGCCCGGCGGCAAATGGCTGTTCTCTGCACCGGCTCGGCTCGGTCCGTCGTTGGGACCGGAGTGGGGTGGACCCTACAAGTTTGAAGTCGTCAAGTAGACACAAGACTTTCTGAGCCCACCCTAACCGGTGGGCTTTTTTTATGGTTGAGGTCATGACTAATAGGCCGTCCGTTAGGTTGCTTCATGACGTGCCCCTGCATGGCAGCAATCTCCCGCCGGGTCTGAAGACCCGTCGGGCACGAGACTGGGTGAATGCAATCCTGGAACAGGACGCTGGACGTATGTTCTTCTACGGGATGTCTTGAAAGGATTCAGATTGATTCTGCCACTAACCTTGATGTTCTGCGCCTTGCTGGCTCCGGCCACACCGGTGAGCGCAACCCGCGAGATGCCGGATAGCAGCGTTAGTTTACACGAGGACAGCAGTGTCGTTCTGCCGCAGGAGGCCGAGGATACGGCCAACTTCGTGGTGTCAATCGAGCGTCTGACCGTGCATCGCGGCCGCATACTCGATACTCTGGATATCACGCTTGAGTCGGGTGGCAACCTCCTGGCTGCATTAGATCTCAGGTTGGCGCTTGAAAGTCGGTTTGTGGAAATCCTCGAAATCCTGCCGGGCGAGATTCTGGATTCCTGTTCCTGGGAGTTCTTCAACGCTCAGGCCGAAGAAGGAAGCGTTCGCGAGAACTACCCGCGAAGCTTGTGGCATGTGGTGGCGCTGGCCGAGTTAATCCCGGATGAGACCAGGCCGCACTGCTATGGAATCGGCCGGCGAGCCTCACTTCTGCGACTGGTGATTTCAAGTGAACATGTCGATCTGGTGCCGGACGGTACAGCGGCCATCTTTTTCTTCTGGGAAAGTTGCTCCGACAACAGCATCGCCGGCGTTACCGGCAACATGCTGTCGCTGTCAGCCAAACTGTACGACTACTACCCCGTGGGTGACTACGAAAGCGACGCACTTTTCCCCACTCGACTGGGAGCGCCGGAGCAATGTATCGATCCATCGGTCAAGAACCCACCTCGGCGATGCATCGAGTTCCACAATGGTGGGGTCGAGTTCCTCCTGCAACTACTGCCGGACAGCACTCACTCCGAAAGCACGAGTCCCCCTTGATTCAACCTGTCCGCGGCAGACCTCCCGGGGTTGTCTCAAAGGTTCGTTTCGCAGGGTCCTGATCTCGACGCAGTCGGGATTGTGACCCGGCGATCTTTTCTAGACGGTTGCGGAGAGCGCGCATAAGAAACCGGCGGTTCTCACGCCTTCCTCCTGACGTCGAAGGAACCACCGGAACAGCAGCTCTTGGGACAGTCTCAGGACGTCTGCTGCCCGCGAGCATCACTTGCCTGTGGCAAGAGCCTGTCGTATATTTCACTCCAGCGGTCGACCTTGAGGCCGTGAGGTAGAACGCGTTCTGCCGCGAGGGATATCTGAGATTGCAGGATCAGCGATGTAGAAGTCGATTCCGGGAGAGAAAGTATGGAAAAACCTGAAAACGGGAAAACTCAACCTCCGGTCAAGATCGACCAGATGAGGCTGCAGCAGCACCTTCAGGAGGTGCGCGACAATCAGAATCTCGCCATGGGTGTTCTTGGTGGTATCGGCGCGGCTGCCCTGGGTGCCTGGGTTTGGGCGATGGTAAGCTATTACACGGATTCCCAGATCGGCTGGATGGCCATCGGGGTCGGCTTCCTGGTCGGCTATGCGGTCCGACAGTTCGGCAAGGGGGTCGACACCAGCTTCGGTGTGATCGGCGCGGTTTTCTCGCTGGGCGGTTGTCTGGCGGGGAATCTTCTCACTGTCTGTGTCTTCATTGCCAAAGAGGAGGGGGTGGAGGTTACGGCGGTGCTGTCACAGCTTGATTTTAATACTGCGGTCGAGATGCTGGTGGAAACGTTCAACCCGATGGATATCCTGTTCTATGGCTTCGCACTGTACTATGGATACAAGAGTTCATTCT
>DAOVOW010000083.1 GCA_030629485.1 bacterium | reverse complement strand
TAGAACGTAACCTGTTGCCCCGTGCTCAAGCCAGTCGACCCATACAAGCCCGCCAC
The DNA here is from genome assembly GCA_030629485.1 of bacterium. Taxonomy (GTDB): domain Bacteria; phylum Zixibacteria; class MSB-5A5; order GN15; family FEB-12; genus JAJRTA01. Next base: position 7,595 of record DAOVOW010000083.1, on the reverse strand, counting down.
GCTATCGAGAGAAATGGCGAAATCGGAGGCCGCGCCGGGAGACCACGACACTAATGACAGGAGGATCACAAGGGATAGGTGCTTCATCTAAATCAGGCTCCATGTTGAATTCGTTTCTTCGAGGCTTACCGTCTGTGTGCATCAACGGAACTCGTCTTGTTGTGCGATTCGGTTCAATACCCCAAGACTAGTCTAACTACTTAAAATACCGATTAGAGTTCATAAGTCAATGCGAAATGCGTTTTTGGACTTTCCCCAAAAATCTATGGATTGAACAGCGACATTTGGTATTTGTGGTCGGCGTACGTCCCCGTGCGCCGACAACTTTTCGGGGTGAACGCGAACGTCAGGGACATCCATGGGCATCTGTGAAAAAGCCCCCAGTTGGCTGGGGGCTTATGATGTTCTTTCGGTACGGGCGAAGCTACTTGAGCAGCACCATCTTCTTGGTTTCAGAGAAGGTGTCGCCAGCAATACGGTAGAAATATACTCCCGAAGCTACCGGTCCGCCGTGTTCGTCTACCCCTGACCATTCCACTTCGTATTCGGCAGCCGATAGAACCGTGTTTACCAGAGTAGCTACGTGTCTGCCCAAGATATTGTAAATGGAAAGTTCTACGTGCGTTTGGACGGGTACTGCGAATCTGATAGTGGTACTGGGGTTGAACGGATTGGGGTAGTTCTGAGAGAGACGGAAGTTTTGCGGCAAACTCGGGTTTTCTATCTCTCTGATCTCCGTCACAAGATCCTTTATTCGGAGTCCATACTTGACAATTAAGGGTTCTACGCCCCCAGCGGATGGCGTCAGGATTATGTCGGACGTGTACACCTTGGTAACCGAAGGTGCCAGACCGCGACCCTCAGATTTCACAGTCAGAGTCTCCGGCGTGGTGCCCGAGCTAGGGGTCAACGTCAGCCAGTCTTCTGACGTGGACACTTCAAAAGGAATCTGGCTGATCCCATCCCTTGCCAGGACGATCAGCGTATCCTCAGGAGCCTGGTTACCATCCGTGGCATACATCCCGAAGCCCCAGAACGGCATCGCATCGAGAACCTCGCTAATGTTGAGTACCACTTCTACATTCATGGGAGAGTTGTCGGCGCCTGCTGCCGCCACAACGATAGTGTCCCGGTATTCACCGATAGTGAGACCTGCCACCGAGGCCGACACCGTAATGCTCGCGGGAGTAGTGCCGCTACTAACGGATAGATGGAGCCAGGACTGATTCTTGGTGAGCTCAAAATCAAGAGGGTCCTCAGTGTCAAAAACATCGACATCAAGCGTAACGCCGGTCGGGTCATTGCCTTCCTCCGTCTCCAACTTGATCACCAATGGATCCGGGACAAGGCATTGCCCAATGGCGGCGTTATCAATGAGCGTATAACAGTGAGGACCAGTCCAGGTTGGGAACCGGTCACCAAGCAGGACACTGTCAACAATACCACCGGCCCATTTCCACGCGCCACTGACCGGGTAGAAGCATGAGTCGATGCAAATGACTTTCCCATGATCGGCTTGACTCAGTGGGCCTATGGTAAGGGCGTACACGGTGTCGTTGAATTCGCCGGGAATGCCGATCATAGGAAACTGGCCTCCGGTTCCACCGAATCCGATAGTATCCGCCCCCGAGCCAGTAATGCTCAGTGGCGTCATGAAAAAGAACATGAAATTCGTACTCCAGTCGATTGTAGCCAGTTTCCTGTAAGTCATGGTCGTCCACGAAACGCCGTCAGGTGAGAACACGTGAAAACCATTGTTGGGGCCTCTCATGTGTTCGATCCCATCATTGTTGAAATGGATGAAGAAGGTCACCAACTGCGCCCCATCCGCCTCGAGCGCGCTGGGGGCGTACAGCCCATCCACATGGCTCACTGAAATGTGGGCATTGGTAGCTAACGCCGGCGAGAAAGCTACGCAGAGCAATGCACTCAACAGTATAAGATATCTCATCTATTATCCTCCAAACAGAAAAAACATTTATTCAAACCAAGTTTCACCATCAAATAAGACGAATTTAACAGTTTTTTGTCTAATCACCTCCTGGTTCACGAGGCACAAACTCGCATTCTATCCTACAATACAAACTACAACTAGTCGCATGATAGGAATTCGCCCGATCCAAGTCAATAAAAATTGGTCCGTCTGGGCAAAAAACTGAGTATGAAAAAGGGCGGGCCTAAGGCCCGCCCAGTGCTTGTCCCAAATGGAGATTACGGAGGCGGGGGGGGGCCGCTGTTGAACATGAAGTCGACCAGGTAGACGAGATCCGCGATGTCGATCCATATACCGATGCCGTCGATATTACCCACATCGTACGGATCCGGGGCGGGACCGTCGTTAAACATGAAATCGACCAGATAGACGAGGTCGGCGATGTTGATATCACCGCCGGAGCAGTCAACATCACCGCGAATACAACTCTGGACCTCAATGGCGCCGGCTATGAACACCGGTACCAGTTCACCCCAGAGAGCGTCGTAACGCGGTCGCTTGCCGCTGGCCGTGATCGAATCGACAGGCAGAATGGAACCGCCCGGAACGGTGGGCGGTACGTTGAAATACAGATTCAGGATGGCCCCGGTATCCGGCTGCAAGTAATTGGAGCCACCGCCGGCCGGGTCCGGTGTCATCAGGATGCCGTACTTCCTGTTCATCACCAAGGCATTGAAGTTCACGTAGTCGAAATACTCAGTGCGCAAGCCCGCCACTGAGAAGGAATCGAAAGTGATCCCCAATGTGTTCTCCATATAGAACGAAAACTGTATCTCCTTGATCTGGACCGTATTGTGCAGGTACACCGGCATTACCGCCTGGCTCCCACGCGGCGTCAGCACATGGGCCATTTCAACCGTATCGGCCGTTACCCAAATATAGTTGGTCAGGTGCTCCTCGCCCAGACCCAGGGAAACGGAATCATCGACAATCAATGAGACATCGTAGATGCCGGGGGCATTGTAAGTGTAAACCGGATTCTGATCGGTAGAGCCGTCACCGGTGCCGAAATCCCAATCCCATGCGGTCGGTGAATAGGGTGACTGGTCGGTGAAGTTCACCGTCAGGGGCGCGTCACCCTCGGTGACATCGGCCGTGAATCGAGCGCTGGCCAGACCGGCCAGAGCTGCTTCGGCGTCGATCCGCCCGGAGCCGAGTTTGCCGATATAGCTGCTGTTGCAGGCCTCATCGTAGATGTCGTGGGCCGTGTTGATGATAATCGAATCGACCTGATACTTGGTCAAAGACGGCATGGCCGAGCGTATCAAGGCGGCCAACCCGGCCACCATCGGTGCCGACATCGAAGTTCCCCCGAGAGTAGCCATGGTAGGAGCGGCTGTGGAGGTTGAGTAGGTGGAGAGGATGGCGCTGCCGTAGGCGCAGATATCGACCCAGTATCCGTAATTGGACCAGCTTGTTTTGCAGTCGTTGCCCTCGACCGAGGCTACCGACAAGACTTCGAAACCGTCCGGGTCGTAGTCGAGATAGTCGGGTTGATTGATTCCGTCGTTGCCGGCCGCGTGCGTTACGGTCATACCAGCCGAGTCGCACAGTTCTATGGCGGCGAGCATCGTCGCTGTAGCTTGTGATCCCCAACTGCAGTTGATAATCTTGGCGCCGTTGCGAGCGGCGTATTGCATAGCAGTGCCACAATTGTTGGAGTTGACATATCCGAGGCCGTCGGATCCGGTGGCGCCGACCCTGAGGCACATAATGCGCACGCCGCGATAGGCGCGGTTGCCACCGTACCAGCCACCGGCCATGCCTGAGCCATTGACGCCATTGTTCGTGATTTCAGCCATGATGCCGCCGACATGAGTGCCGTGACCATTGCGATCCTGCGGATCAGTATCCGGGGTACCGCCGTCCTCATATGATGCTGGACTGCCGATGCCGGTCAGAAAATCGTAACCGATCAGATCGTCGATGACACCGTTGCCGTCGTCGTCGATGCCGTTGAGATCATCAATATCGTAGACTTCTCCGTCGCCGTCCATATCCTCACCCGGATTGACCCAGATATTGCCTCTCAGGTCCTCGTGGTTGTAATTCACGCCGGAGTCGACATCAGCGACAATGATGGAGTCTGAGCCGGTCTCGTGATCCCAGGCGGCTCTGACATTAACATTCATGGAGGTCATGTGCCACTGGCTGCTGAACTGCGGATCATCGGGTGTAATCGCCAATGGCAGCGCCCAGACCGGCTCGGCCGTCCTTATGTTGGGGTTCTGCAGGAGCGCATCGATCACCTCGCCGACCGGCGTGGTCTCCGGGAAAGACAACTCATAAAATCGTGTGTAGTCCGGCAGGCCGGAGTTGATCTGTCGCGGCCCCGATCCCGGAAAAATCTCGGTGGCCTCAGCAATTGACAACTGTTCCAAGATCGGATCCAGGCTGCCCAGGCCAAAGCTGACCCGGCCGAAGCCTCGGTGCAGGTTGCTCAGGTCAGCATCCTCCTCGAAGACGACGGTGACCATTCCCTTAATAATGTACGGTTGAGGTTTTTCACCGCTTGAATAAATGCGACCATGCCCATCTGTCGGCACAGCCATCAACGCCGCCACCACCATGAGCGGACCGATCAGCACACGTGACCATCTTTTTGTCATCTTCTAACCTACTTCCAAGAGTCTATTGAACTATTCACCAACATCTGTTTAATACTACTAACGTCCGGTCCGCTCAGAAAGTTAACACTGAATCCATCGACGCCATGTGGAACCATGACCGGGTCAACTTCGGCAGCCATCCAGATTGTCCAGAGCACCAATAAAACGGTCTCAAGTATGCAGTAAGGGCGGTTCTCTGCCGTTGACATTCGTGAGGGAGGACAATCGGCACAAACATCCACCCGGGCGGTCTATCGATGAGAACACACTCTTGAATATAGCATATAACGCCGTTTATCCAAGCAAAAAAGAAGGCCATCCCCGTAGATGACGGGGATGGCTTGAGGTTTATCTTCAGGATCCTAAGATCCAGTCAGATCGATCCTTTTACGGACAGGGCGCGGGAGGCGGACCACCTGTGAACATGTAGTCAACCAGGTAGACCAAGTCGGAGATATCGATGTCCTCAGGCCCATCAACACCGTCACCGCTGTCGCTACCGTCGACGTTACCTTCAGCCCAGCACTGCGGCGCGGGACCACCGGTGAACATGTAGTCGACCAGGTAAACCAGATCGGAGATGTCGATGGCATCGGCTTCATCGTAGTCGACGTTACCGCGCATTTCACCCATGCAGCAGCCGGTTGGCCCCGACTGCAAGTGCTCTTCATACCACGCATCACAGGCCTCAGCAGCAGCGATGAAGGCTGCATAACCCAAGCGACTTGTGATAAGGCACTTGAAGATGATGAGCCTCGTGGTCGGAGCCAGCGTGTAGTTGTGCCGGAAGGTCATCACCGAGTGCAGGTCGGCATCCAAAGAGTCGGACTCGATGACATAACCCTCGTTCGCGGTCATCATGCTATCCAGTTCCTCAGGGATAAAGCCGCCGGCCGGATAGACCCACGCCGAGTTATCCTCGGTATAAGCACCCCAGAAATCGGTCGTCGTCGTGGTGACGTCGTTTTCGATCTCCACGATCTCCACCAACTTGATACCACCGTAACGGTCGGAGTTCTCCATGCACTCGAGCGCATCACCGACTTCTTCATTCCACTCCGAACCCTGCTGATAAATCAGCCGCTCGTTCTGGTAGATGCCGGAACGGTTAAACGCAGCACTGTCAGACGGGATATCCCAGTCGATCGCTTCACCGATGTTCAGGCCGGTAAATACTTCGTCGCCAGTCGCATCCGGATGTTGCATTACCTTCAATACCTGAATGATGAAGTTGGCGCCCGGAGTCGGCTGGTCGTATGGAGCGATCCACAGCTTCTTGATGAGAATACCAGTATCACGCGTCACGAACTCCGACTGATACAGTTCGAATTCGCCCATATCCACCGGATCCACATGAGACCAAGGGAAGAAGGCCTCGTCGTCCAGATAGGTCGTTCCGAAGATCGACCAGTTACACAAGACGGAGTCTCCTGATGGCCAGCAGATAACCGGTGAGGCGTCGTAAGCGTAAATCCGGGAATCGCCGGGGATGGTGTCGGCGATGGTCTCGGTCGGCAGGTTATCACAGTCGCCGTAGTTGAAGTAATCCAGGTTCACCTTACGTGCGCCCTGGTTACCCCAGTTGCCGGTGTTGGCCACGACCAGCGCGAAGCAGCCGGTGTAAACAGTATCAAACTCCGGCTGAATGAGAGTGTCAGCTATCCAGAACTCGATCGGCATCACATGCGGGCTGGAAACGTGGTTACCAGTCGCGATCAGTTCAGTCTGCAGATGCACGATCGTACCAGGTGTGTTGATGGCGAGATTGCCGTTAATTGTGACGGTACCACTGACGGTGTTATTCAGGCCGGAAGGAATGGTCACCGAACCCGACAGCGAGCCCGAAATGGTCAGCCAACTGTTCATCCCACTGAAGGTGAAGGTTGTGGCGATGTTACCGCCGTTTTCGATAATCAGCGGCTTGTTGTAAGCCGTACCATGCTTGGTGTACTCCGGGAAGGCGATTTCCGTCCAGTTCGGTTCAAACTTGGCGGTTGGAACCGGCTCGACACAGGCCAGACGGAACCATCTCACGTCACAATTCTGCCAGGTGCCTTCATCCTGTACGATACCACCTGGATCCGGATCACCGATGAACGTAACATCAAGGAAGTAATCACCAGTGTAACCTCCGGACGGATCGATCACCACAGCACCGGACAAGTCACCGTCCAGGCTGGTACCGTGGCGGTTCATGGATGACCAGTGCTCACTACGGCACTCGCCGCCGGTACCGGTCACAGAGTCACAGGCCGGGGTGTGGGTGTTGGTCAGGTTACGAGCAGCGTCCCAGGTCAAACCACCGTCGTCAGAAACGGCCAGGTAAAGTTCACCGTTGGCCGAACCGACCACATCGGTTCCGGCCAGACCACGGTTGTGGCAATCATTCATGATACCGGACGGGTATCCAAGAACCGAATCCGGATCGTTGAACTGGGTGTAGACAACGTACAGCTTGCCGTCGCACTCACCGATGTTCATCTTGGCAGCGTTGAGCTGCCAGGCGCCGCCGTTACAGAAGGTCTGATCCCACTCGTAGTTGACGGCCGTGCGTTTATTGCCGGCGCCACTGGGCAGGAATCCCAGGTTCTCACCCCAGTGGAAGAGTCGGCCACGCAACTGACCAGCGGCACCGCCGGCGTTGGCATCAGCCGGCCAAACACGCGAACCCCACACGATGTGCAGGTCGTTGTCGTCGGTTATCATAGCCTGCAGGTCCGTGTAAGGACGCCAGCCGGCCACGCCATCGACATTCTTAGTCAGGTTGACGCGCGGCTGCCAGGTGACGCCGTAGTCGAAAGATATCTGATAGTAAACGTCGTTGTCCCACTGCACGAACGGCCAACCGGTCTGGCTGGAGCAAGTGTCACAGTCGCCCGGATCCGGAAGGTTGGCGGTCCAGATAAGAGCCACCTTACCATCGGTGTTGGAACAAGCCACGTCCTGAGAGATATCGAATACCGTATCAGGAACGTAGGGTGGATAATCCCATT
>DAOVOW010000418.1 GCA_030629485.1 bacterium | reverse complement strand
TATGTCCTGACACACGCTGTATACTATCTCTTGACACCGTACATCTTCGAACCCGCCACCGTCGGCAGGTTTGAAGACAAACCTGCCCTACAAAACTTTCGCGATCTTGGCCCAGGTGTCGCGGAGGGTGACAGTGCGGTTGAAGACCAAATGATCGGGACGGGAGTCCTTGGAGTCGACGCAGAAATACCCCTGGCGTTCGAACTGGTAGGTCGCACCGGGCGAAGCATCGGCCAGTGAAGGTTCGACCTTACATAATGGCAAGACTTCCAGCGAGTCCGGATTCAGGTTGGCCGTGAAGTCCTGACCGTCGTCGACCTCCATTGGGTTCTCCTTGCTGAACAAGTGCTCATACAGACGAACCTCGACATCGAGCGCATGTGCCGCCGATACCCAGTGCAACGTCGCCTTGACCTTGCGGCCGTCCGGCGACGATCCGCCACGCGAAGCGGGGTCGTAAGTGCAGCGCAACTCTATCACTTCGCCGTTTTCATCCTTGATGACATCAGTGCAGGTAATGAAGTACGCATAGCGCAGTCGCACCTCGCGTCCCGGCGCAAGTCGGAAGAATTTGCGGGGTGGGTCTTCGCGGAAATCGTCGTGCTCAATGTACAGCACTTTTGAGAACGGCACCTTGCGCGTCCCGGCTGATGGATCTTCCGGGTTATTGACGGCATCGAGTTCGTCGGTCTGGTCCTCGGGATAGTTGTCTATCACAACCTTGAGTGGCCTGAGCACCCCCATTACGCGCGGCGCATGTTTGTTCAGGTCCTCGCGGACAGCGAACTCAAGATCGGCCACGCCCACGATACTATCGCGTTTGGCTACGCCGATCCGCTCCAGAAAGTTCCGAATCGCAGCCGGCGTGAAACCGCGACGGCGCAGTCCGCAAATAGTCGGCATCCGGGGATCATCCCAGCCGCTGACGTGACCGTTGTTGACCAGTTGAATCAATTTGCGCTTGCTGAGTATAGTGTAGCTGAGATTCAGGCGGGCGAACTCTATTTGTTGCGGATGGAATACCCCCAACTGATCCAGGTACCAGTCGTACAGAGGTCGATGGTCCTCGAACTCCAGCGAGCAGAGCGAATGAGTGATGGACTCAATCGAGTCGGAGAGGCAGTGCGTGAAGTCGTACATGGGATAGAGGCGCCACTTGTCGCCGGTGCGATGGTGCGAAGTATGTATGTTGCGATAGATCACCGGGTCGCGCATGTTCAGGTTGCCCGCCGCCATGTCGATTTTGGAGCGCAGCACGCGCGTTCCATCAGGAAACTCACCCGCTTTCATGCGCTCGAACAAGTCGAGGTTTTCCTCGACCGAGCGGTCGCGGTAGGGACTGTTTTTGCCCGGCTCGGTCAGGGTGCCGCGGTACTCTCGAATCTCGTCGGCGCTGAGGTCGCAGACATACGCCTTGCCCAGTTTGACAAGCTGGATGGCGTACTCGTACAACTGGTCGAAATAGTCCGAGGCGTAAAACAGGCGGTCGTCCCAGTTGAATCCTAACCAGCGGATGTCCTCCATAATGGAGTCCACGTACTCCACGTCTTCCTTGACCGGGTTGGTGTCGTCGAAGCGCAGGTTGCACAGGCCGCCGTACTCAGCCGCCATGCCGAAGTTCAGACAGAACGCCTTGGCGTGCCCAATATGAAGGTAGCCGTTCGGTTCCGGAGGAAAGCGGGTATGCACGCGACCGTCATTCTTGTTGGCGGCTATGTCCTCCCGGATGATGGTTCTGATGAAGTTCGATGGCGCGGTCGGTTCTGTTGAAGGCATAGATCGTTTTCCTCGTCTCGTTGGTACTGTTACGTACGGCTCAGAGTGACGGGCTCCCGGCCGGGGTCCGTCATCTCAACGGGCCAATAATAACCGTTGCGACTGCAAATGTAAATCGAATACTGTCCGGAGTTGATCCGTTGAGGTTCACCGGCAGAACAAACGTTGCCTTCGGGATTGCGATCAACTACTATATGGCCAATCGGTCGGAACTATGCCTGGTGTAAGCGGTTGAAGTCTGACAAAGGTATGACCGACACGCTCGGAAGGTACGAGACAACCGTAGCGGAGAGTCGATGAAGCAACCGGTGGATGATTGGAGAAACTGACTAAATGACACGAGCAGGGAAAATACTATTGCCGATCGCTATTTTGGTGGTCGGCTTTGGGGCCATGATGATCCTGATGCAGATGCGGAGTGATCCACCGCCGCGAGATGACAGACCACGCCCAAAGTCGGTAGAGGCAACGGTGGTGAAGTTGCGGTCTGTTCCCACCGAGATTACCGCCCTCGGACGGGTGGTCAGCGCTGAGCCGATCCAGTTGTACAGCGAGGTAGCGGGGGTGGTCATGCCGGGTGATGTTACTTTTCAGCCGGCGCAATCATTCGCCAGAGGTGACCTGCTGCTGAAGATCGATGACCGTCAGGCCGGGTTTCGATTAAACAGCGCCAAGAGTGAATTCCTGACCGCCCTGGCGATGGTGCTGCCGGAACTGAAAACCGAGTTCCCACAGGACTACCCGATCTGGCAGGAGTATTTCAGCGCCTGCGATTTTGACCAGAAATCGGCGCTGCTGCCGGAGGTCACCCACGAGAGACTGAAACTACTGCTATCCCGCTTCAACGTCTACAAACTCTATTACAGTCTGCGCGATCTTGAGGTGGT
>DAOVOW010000396.1 GCA_030629485.1 bacterium | reverse complement strand
GAACTCTTAGCCAATTCTGATTACCTCTGTGCCAGGCAAGATCGTATCTATTCCGGCTCCCGTCAAGTTAAGGGCAGATTATTGGGACATCACGTGGCTGAAACAATTCCAATCAGCTAACGTAATATCAAAGGCAGGTGCAAACAAGACGACCACATATTTGCCTGGAGAGATAGACTATGTTCAAGAAAATAATCTTAGCGGCATCGGTAGTGATAGTGGTGGGGCTGGTGCTGTTTTTTGCTATCGATGGTTCGGCCAGTAAGCAGGACGTTCTCAAAACGGTGGCTGTCGAGCGCGGCAGTATTGTCGACAAGGCGCTGGCCGTTGGTCAGATCGAACCGAAGAAAGAGAACACGGTCAAGTCCAAGATTCCGGGGATCGTCCGCAAGATCTATGTCGATATCGGCGAACATGTCAAGGTGGGTGATCCGCTTTTCGACATCGCCCCTGACCCCACCCCGGTCGAGTTCACTGAAGCGACCCGTCAGGTGGAGATTTACCAGGTAGCCTACGACAATGCCAAGCGGGAGTTCGATCGCTACCAGACTCTCAGGGACAAGCAGTTGGTTTCGTTTCAGGAGTACGAAGGAAAGCAGGCGGCTTATGACGAGGCTGATCTGCGGCTGAAACTGGCCCGGGAGAAACTGTCCCTCATAGCGTCCGGCCACACCAAGATGGCCGGTTTGAGCGTGGACAATACCATCAGGTCGCCGATCTCTGGAACCGTGTTGTCGCGACTGGTGGAGGAAGGTGATCCGGTGGTGCCGTTGACATCGTATCAGGCCGGGACCGAGTTGATGACCCTGGCGGAGATGGATGATCTCATTTTCCGCGGCAACGTCGACGAGATCGATGTCGGCAAGCTCAGCACCGGCATCACGGCCGAGATCGAGGTCGGCGCCATCCCGAACGAAAAACTGATAGGCAGGATTACCAGGATCTCGCCCAAAGCACATCGCGATCAGGGCTCAACTATGTTTCAGGTCGAGATCGTTATTGAAGATATGGGCGACAAATTCCTTCGCGCCGGGTACAGCGCCAATGCCGATCTGGTAATATCGAGACGTAAGGACATTCTGATCGTACCTGAGCGGCTGGTCACTATTGAAGATTCCGCAGCCACCGTCGAGATTCAGGATTCACTTGGTGTGGTGACCACACGCGACGTGACCCTGGGTCTCTCCGACGGTATCAACATCGAAATCGTCGAAGGGGTCGACGAGGGTGAGTTGATCGTGGAACGTCCGCCCCGGGAAATCACTGCCGACTAACAGCCATCAGGTGATTTGTCATGTTACCACTTCTTTCGCTCAAACAGTTCTTCAACGATATGCGCCGTCAGAAGCTGCGGACACTGATGACGACCTTTGGGATCTTCTGGGGGACCTGCGCCATCGTCTTGTTGTTTGCTTTTGGCAAAGGTATTACCGAGGCCCAACTGAAATCCCAGAGGGGTCTGGGGGAGAATATCGCCATTTTCTGGCCGGGTATCACTTCCAAAGAATTCAAAGGCTTGCCCAAGAGCCGGCGTATTCGTTTCACTGAAGATGATATTGCGATGATCAAAGCCCGATCGACCACCGTGTCGCGGATTTCGCCTGAGTATTCACGCTGGAGCGTGACCATTAAACGCGGCAAGAAGACTTACAATCAACAGGTCATCGGAATCTGGCCGGAGTTCGGCGAGATGCGCAACATCATTCCCGATGTCGGTTCGCGCTTCATCAACGATCTGGACATCGCCGGGAGACGAAGGGTCATCTTTATCGGTGACCGTCTAAAGAATGATCTCTTTGGAAGCGAGCCGGCGGTCGGCGAGACGATCCTGCTCGATGGTGTGCCGTTTACGGTTATTGGCGTCATGAGAGAGAAAAAACAGGACAGTTCCTACTCCGGTCGGGACAACCGCAAGGGGTTTATCCCCTCATCGACATTCAAAACAATGTACTCAGCTCGGCGGCTGAACGACTTCGTGGTGCAGTGCAAGCCGGAATTGACCATGAAACAGACCAAGGATGAGATCTACGGTATCCTCGGCGGTCGCTACAAATTCGACCCGACCGATACCGAAGCGCTCTCAGTCTGGGATACCACTGAAGGGTTTGCATTCCTCAAGACTTTCTTCATGGCCTTCAGTGCTTTCCTGGTTGGTATCGGTGTCGCGACGCTTATTACCGGCGGTATAGGTGTCACCAACATTATGAACGTCGTGCTGGAGGAACGAACCAAAGAGATCGGTATCAAGATGGCTCTGGGCGCCAGAAAGAGCCTGATCCTCAGTCAGTTCGTGGTAGAGACGCTAATGATAACGGCGGTAGGTGGACTATCCGGGTTTCTGTTCGCCTATCTGATCGTAAGTATCTTCCCATATCTGAATCTGGATGAGTTTATTGGAGTACCGACGATCGATACTTCCATTGGGCTGCTGGCTGTCGTCTTGATCGGAATTGTCGGATTCACCGCCGGTATTTTCCCGGCCCGCCGCGCCGCCAATTTGCAACCGGTACAGGCTCTGAAACTGTTTTAGGTCGATATGAACCTCGCGACTATTTACAACATTTTCATTCGCGATTTCCGCAAACAGAAAAAACGCATCACACTCACCCTGGTGGCGCTCGCCTGGGGGACTATCTCTATCATGTTGCTTTTGGGCTTCGGTGAGGGGTTGCACCAGCAGTTGTCGATCAATCGCAAGGGTATGGGCGAGGGTATCGTCATACTATGGGCGGGATCGACCAGTCTTCCCTACAAGGGACTGCCCAAGGGGCGGGAATTGTACTTCACCGCTGACGACATTGATTATCTGAAAGCCTCAATGCCGGAACTGGCCAAGGTGGGCGGTGAATACTCACGTTGGGGCGTCGAGGTCAGGTACGGCAACTCGGTGGTCAGTGAGCATGT
>DAOVOW010000356.1 GCA_030629485.1 bacterium | reverse complement strand
CTGACGTCGGTGAATTTGCTGTTGTGGAATATCTGGATCAGCCCGTCTTCCGGTGGAATCTCGTCGTGTGCGACCACCCCCCCGATTTGATGATGGATAGCCGAGAGCTCTTTGGATGAAGTGAGATGAATAATATAGAACTTGGCGCCGTCCTTGAGCACTCGATGCACTTCATCGACCGCCTGCTGCTTGTCGGAGAAATGCGGGAAGGCGGCAAACGCCACCCCCAGATCGAAGCTGTCATCGCAGAACGGAAGAGCGATTACGTCGGCGTCAACCACCGTGACGTTGGAAAAAGGGAAATTACGATGCGCTTTGAGCACCATCTGCAGAGAGAAGTCTATGCCGGTAACCGACCCGTCGGAACCGACCTTCCGGCGCATCATGTCGAACAGGATACCGGTGCCGCAACCCAGATCGACCACGTCCATCCCCGGCTGTACGTCCAGTTGATCGACAATGTGAGAAAGGCGTTCAAGGTCTTCGGCGGTGAACATTAGATCCCACTCGGCAGCCAGCAGGTCGAAAAAGGCTTGGTGCGGATCATGCATAATCGGCCTAATTAACCTCTATTGGCGGCATTGTCAAGATAATTCGGCCAGGGATGACTGGCTGGGACTATGTTTCGACAGCCGAGGCGGTGGTGTTGGGTCCCAGGAGTAGTTCGCTCGATGATGTTCCCATATTGTGGCGTGGTGATCTTCAGATCGCCCGGCATAAGAGTGGTTTCCCGCCGGGTCTGAAGACCCACCGGGCACAGTAGTGTGTAAAGGCAAGTATGGAACATCGGACCAGCGGTAATAATTGTGATACCGTAAACTCTAATTCCCCTTTGAATCAGGCTGTCCATGTCCTATATTACAGGTTACATTTTTTGACGAGTTGAGATGGCAAATAGTCAACGAAATAGAAAAAACCAGCAGTATCTGCACGTAAAAGGTGCTCGCGAACATAATCTTCGCAATATCGACGTCCGGATTCCGCGCAACAGCCTCACGGTAATCACCGGCCTGTCCGGTTCGGGCAAGAGCTCGCTGGCTTTTGATACTATTTATGCCGAGGGGCAAAGGCGATATGTCGAGTCGCTGTCGGCCTACGCCCGGCAGTTTTTGGGTTTGATGGAGAAGCCGGATGTCGACTTTATCGAGGGATTGTCGCCCGCCATTTCCATCGAACAGAAGGGAACGGGCAAGAATCCCCGCTCCACGGTCGGCACCGTGACAGAGATTTACGACTACCTGAGGTTGTTGTTCGCGCGGGTGGGCGTGCCGCACTGTGTCAAGTGCGGTCAGCCGATCACGCAACAGACGGTGGAGCAGATTGTTGACTCTGTGCTGACCTTCGAGGAAGGCACCCGGCTGATGGTTCTGGCGCCGCTGGTGCGGGGCAAAAAGGGGGAGCACAAAGAGATTATCGATGAGGCGCTGCGCGAGGGATTCGTACGGCTGCGCGTCGATGGTGGCATCGTCGAGACCGACAGCGAGATCGAACTCGACAAGAAGAAGAAACACGCCATCGAGGTGGTGATCGATCGACTGGTAGTCAAGACCAAATCGAAACGACGGCTGGCCGACTCGGTCGAGATCGGGCTGAAGACCGGTGGAGGCACCGTGCTGGTGAACATCAAGGGAAGGGACCTGCTTTTTTCCGAACAGTTTGCCTGTCTTAACTGCAATATTTCCTATGACGAACCGAGCCCGCGTCTGTTTTCATTCAACTCCCCTTTCGGCGCTTGCCAGGTGTGCGATGGTTTGGGACAGAAGATGAAAATCGATCCCGATTTGGTGCTGCCCGACCGCTCCCTGTCGATATCCGGAGGCGTGATCCATCCCTGGGGCGGCGCTGAAATGTCCAATTGGTATCGCTACCAGCTAAAGGGTGTGGCCAGGCACTACAATTTCAAATTCGCAACGCCGTTCAATCAACTGTCGCAGAAAGTCCAGCAAGTCATTCTATATGGTTCCGGTCGCGAAGAGATTACCTTCCTGTTTGAGCATGTCTCCGGCAAAGGTAGAGGTTCCGGTGTCTACACCTCGTCGTTCGAGGGAGTGATACCGCATCTGGAACGTCGTTACAAGCAGACCGAATCGGCCGGCGTGCGGCAGTGGATCGAGAATTACATGTCGATCACCGATTGCCCGTCCTGCCACGGTGCGCGATTGCGACCGGAAGCCCTGTCGGTCATTCTTGATCGCGAAACGATCGACAGTCTCACGGCCAAGTCGATCAAGGACATCCGCAATTTCTTCCGTCGAATCAACCTGACCAAGCGACAGCAGCTTATCGCCCGCCAGATTCTCAAAGAACTCAGAGAGCGGCTGGGTTTCCTTTGTGATGTCGGTCTGGATTATCTCACCCTCAGTCGCGCGGCCTCAACGCTGTCCGGCGGCGAGGCCCAGCGCATTCGGCTGGCCACCCAGATCGGGTCGCGTTTAGTCGGTGTGCTCTACATTCTCGATGAACCTTCGATCGGTCTGCACCAGCGCGACAATCGCAAACTGCTCAACACTCTCACCGAACTGCGCGATATCGGCAACACCGTGCTGGTCGTTGAACATGATCGCGAAACAATCGAGTCCGCCGACTATGTCATTGATTTGGGACCCGGCGCCGGTGTTCAAGGTGGCAGGGTGGTGGTGGCCGGACGACCAAATGTGATCAGAAGGTGCAAGAAGTCGATAACCGGGCAGTACCTCTCCGGCGAGCGCTCGATCGAATCGCCGACCTTCCGCCGCGAACCTAACGGCAATTTCATCAAGCTGACCGGCGCCACCGGTAATAACCTCAAGAACGTCGACATTGACCTCCCCCTGGGTATTTTCGTCGTTGTGACGGGCGTGTCCGGTTCGGGCAAATCGACCTTGATCAACGAAACCCTCTATCGTCTGATGGCCCGACGTTTCTACAGTAGCCGCAAAGCGCCGCTGCCCTATGACAGCATCGATGGGCTGGAACACATCGACAAAGTTATCGACATCAACCAATCCCCGATCGGGCGCACCCCGCGTTCCAACCCGGCCACCTACACCGGCGTGTTTACGCATATCCGTGACCTCTTTGCCGGTTTGCAGGAGGCGCGGGCGCGTGGATACCTGCCGGGACGGTTGTCGTTCAATGTCAAGGGCGGTCGCTGCGCCGCCTGCGATGGTGACGGCATCATCAATATCGAGATGCATTTCCTGCCCGACGTTTACGTACGATGCGATGTCTGCAAGGGAAAGCGTTATAGCCGCGAGACGCTGGAGGTAACGTTCAAAGGGAAATCGATCGCCGATGT
>DAOVOW010000074.1 GCA_030629485.1 bacterium | reverse complement strand
GATCGTACCTTTCGATCCACTACCCCACAGGCTTTGAGGTAAACCGCTTTCCTGATCTTGATTGCATCGCCTGGCATTGCCGCCTTGTGCCACAGTTCCAGAACCACCCCGGCGCGCGTCACCTGATCTGCGCTGGGCATTGGGGGTCTACTTTCGGTCTCGGGCATGTCGTCCAGGTCGCCTCGGAGGTATGCGCTGATCTTTTGCCATTCGGTCACATCGTCAACCGCGTCTGGCATTGTTGACTTTGACGGCATTCCTGATCGGGGTGGCGCAGAATACGCAAGCGCCGATGTTGTTGCCGCCTCACATAGCAGCGCCCACATGACCGACGGTTTGGTTATCTCTGCGCCTAGTCGTGATTGTTCTAGCGCGAGTTGGCATCCAACAGCCCATGCCCGTGACCAGTCGTAGCGGATTAGCGCGTCGGAGTATTTAACCATTCGATGCCCCGTAGGCTTCCGTCATCGCCTTATCGTATCGTGCGCGCGCAGATAAAATTGACGCCTCTGCTTCTTCCAGTTTCATTTTTGCCAATACGCTCTGATATGTGTTCGTGCGGCGCAGGTAGCGCACGACTTTAGCCGCTTGCGCCACTTCACGCTTTTCTTTCCATCCGCTGTATAACTCATAAGGACTGTAGAACATGGTTGGCCTCCTTCGTTGTGTTCCCTTTTGTTGCGCCCCACTCTCGCAGGGGCCGCGCCTGTGGTCCAATTAGCGCGATGTAATCCACTTGGGGGCCGCGCTGAGCATTGAACCTGTTTCGACTAGGACGCCGTGTGAAAGTGCCCCCGGATTCTTGCGCGTATCTACGTCGCGCCCCGGTACGCGGCATACAGCCCCAGATGGGGACCACCACACCGTGCCGCGTTGCAGTGTGGCAGCATAGACCGGCTGTGTAAATCCGGCATAGTAACCCCCCGGTTCTGGGCATCGTTGAGAGGCCTGGGGGGTGTTATAAGTAACCCGCCGGGGTGCGCATTGATAAGAGGCGTGGCAGGTCTTGTTTATTTGAGCGCGAGTCGGTCGCCTACCCCCGCTGCTTCATGGCGATTACACCGGTGAGTTTCCGGATGTCTACCACAAGACCGCTTTCCGCAAGATGCCATACCGGTTCAAACCCGTCTCCACGGAACCAATTGTGACACGTTGCTTCTTCGCTGCCGCGCTCAGGAGGTGACAGGTATGCGCCCTTGCGGGTAGCATCCGCCAACTCTAGGAATTGGGCGGGTTATCCTCTGTCACCACCAGAAAGCGGCCACGCCACCATTACCACATGCGGGCGGGCGGGTCAAACGTCTGGGTCGTCTTTATCCGCGTCCCGGATTTCCTGAACAATCCGGTCAACCTTGGCGTTTATCGCGTCGAACATCGCCCATGCGCCACATGTTTCGCATCCGCCATAGTACCGAAAGCACGACGGGTCTTTGTCGTCGCAGCGTTCGCCCATCACATCTGTAATTGCTGTTTCTAGTCGTTTCATGTGTCTGTCTCCTCGTTGTCGATTGCTATCTGCTTTTCCGTGGCGGTCATATCACCCACCAATACCGGGTTTTTTTCACAATCTCCGTATCGATCAGCCCGGCGCGTGCGTATTTTTCCAGCCGGCCACGGGCGGCGGGAACGGTTATCCTGATGTGCGAGGCAACATCGCGGGTGCTTACGCGGCCTTCAGCGAATATGCCCCGTAGGTCGCGGTACTGACGGGCGGCGTGCTTGTCCAGGGGCTTGTAATCCCGCTTGCCAGTTGGCTTGCCACCGGCGCTTTTGGTCATTGCCTCGCGCAGGGCATCCTCGCGTCCGTATTTGATGTGGTTTAGTTCGTCGGGTACGGTGTTTACTTCGGCTAAGTTCATTTCGCTGCCCCCTTCACTTTGCATTTCTTGCATTCGCAGCCCTGATGGCACTGGTGATATTTGCAAACTTTGCTGATGCTGCCCTTGTGGGTGATTTCAGCGCAACCATCGTGGCGGCAGGTTCGATCCGCTAACGGGCTTGTGGCACCGTGCAGGCGGGTGTTGTCGCGCTTGACGTTGGTTATCAGGGCTTCCCCCTTCCAGTCGTCTATGCCCTCTGGTTCAGGCGGTGATGGGGGCTTGGTGAGCGGGCGGCGGTCGTATGTGTCGGGGGTGGTCATTGGTTCTCTCCTTGGTTTGCTTTGGTGCGGCCCTGGCGCTTTACCGGCCAGAAAATATCGTGTTCCCGGATTATGGCGTTGATCACTTGCGAGGTAGTTCCGAGAATTTCCGCCGCTTTGGTTTGCGTGATTCGCTGCGCCGCCATGCACTCAACGATTTTTACCCGTTCGGCTTCATGCTGTGCGGATAAATTCGCGCGAGCCTGTTTGTGGCCAGCCACCATATCTGCCCACGGGTTCTCTGGCAGCGGGCCAGTTGGCCACTGGATGCCGTATTTCCTGACAAGCTGGACAAGCGTGGTCTTGTGAACTCCAATCTTACTCGCCGCATCCCTTAACGATACGCCTAGCAACGATAGGCCGCGCACCAGTCCGATCCGCTCTTTCATCTGCTTATTTTTAATCGCGATAGATGCTGATGCCCGCTCTGCCCTGTGGCGGGCTTTCATTGCTGGCCATTGTTCCATTAACCGACCCTCCCACTCATGCGGGCCTGTGTGACCAGACCGGCGGCAACCAATCGGCGCTGCATGTCCAGCGTGACCGCGTTCTGGGCAATGAATTTATCGCCGTTAATCAGGTCTGCATAATACGCCAAAATGGACGTTTCATCAACCGGACCGCCGCCATATTCATCCTCCCACCGCCGGTTGTTCAGGTACGTGGCAGCGTGTATCGGGCTGGCCTGTGGGTTCTCTTTGCGCCACCATGTGAACCATGCGCCAGCCGCCGTGGTGGCATCGTGACGGTCCTGCTTGTCCATCTTGTACCATGCCTTGCGGGCCGGGGCTTTGCCGACCTTAGACGGCCAGTCGCGCCAGAACTTATCGAAGGGCGTGTTGGATTGCGGGGCAATGTCCTGGCCGCATGTCGGGCAGGTGCAGGGAAATAGATCATTCATCGTGTGACACCGTGTATGGAATTGTCGGCATCCTGCCGCTCAGGACTGCGTTCCCGCAAGTTATCATCCCGAAATCTTCGTCATAGCTTGGAACAAAAACAAGCGTGTCAAACCCGGCTTCCTTGAACGCATCCTCTCTGGGGGCATAGAAGTCATACAGATCATACCCCCCAGAACTTTTCATGCCATTCGCCTCAGTTGAGGTTGTAACATGGATCGGGGTGATTTTCACCATCCAGTGATCCGGGTTGAAAAGTCCGGCCAGCTTGGCCCCATCAAACTCGTAACCATCCGCCATCGCCATATTCAGGCAATACTTTCGACCAACAGGGGCCGGGAAGCCGGAAACAATGCCCGATATTTCGGCAAGGGTTCTGGTCGACCCGCGATACATGTGGTCACGCTGATCGTCGCTGGTGGAGTTGATCGAAACCTGAATGTTTGCCTCGCCGCCGAAGTCCTCGTTTTTTATTGCGACCCACTCTTGCACATAACCTTTCAAAATGCCGTTTTTCTTGGGCATCATTGTTGTAAGAACCGGGTGGAACGTGTCGCATTGCAGGTCGAGAAACTCGTCAGCTTTCCGCGCCAAATACCGGCTCGCGTCAAGAACTGCGGTGTTGAATGTCGGCTCCCCCATTCGCGCAAAATGCAGGTTTAAACGCTTGGTGTGCGTGACTTCACCGTGGAGTTCTCTCGCAAGAAGTATCTGCCCGAGGATATCCGCCTCCGAAACATTCTTGCCCGGCCCCACCAACGGAACGTCGCAGAACCGGCATTTCATGCTGCACCCGTATTGCGTCGATATTGTAATTACCCACTTTTCGGAAAGCGGCATAACGCTTCCGTTTTCCACACCATTTACCGGCTGGTCAAGGCCCAGAAAGTCGGCCTTGATGTTTGCCGCCTGCCCGTAGTCCCCGATTGACAGGAACTCAAGCGGCCCACGGCTGAACTCACTTGTTACTATCTTTCCGGTTGGTACATTGATTATCTTCATGGTCTTACCCTCTCTCTCAATCTCACTATTGACCACTTCCGCCCACCGATCAAATCACAATGAAATGTTTCAGTTTGCATCAGTCAGGCATAGTTCTACTTTCCGCTAGGACCGGCATAAGCAAGAACCCTTGCAACCGAGCGGCTTGATCCATCTGCTCTCAAGTCCTGTATCCCCAAGATGCTTGTTAAGGTAGCCACACCCACCGACCTGGACACATCCAGAATGCCGTATAATCGTCTTGGTTCTGGAGCGCCGTCACAGACAACCTGCGCCCCGGCCCGGAAATCCCCGCGCTATGCGGATAAAAGAGGCCCATTTCTGTTTGGTATCTCGGAACCAACAAACCGTCTGCTGCGCTTTCATGCGACTTTGGCGAGGGTTTTGCTTGTGATATGCCCGGTTTCCCGGTATGCTCACTCTTGGTGCAACACAACATCTCGCCAAAGAAATTCGTTGTACCCAGTCCCCGGCCTTGTTAGAGGTGCGGGGACATTTTCTTTCTACGCTCTTATTTTCATTCGGTCAAATGCAAAGTTGCAAACCGTTATCTGCAAAGTTGCAAAGTCTGTCGTCGAAATAGGCGCTCATTCTATGACACGCCGTCGAACATCGAACATCGGGCACTTGGCGCAGTCGCGCTTAGACACCCACATTTTTCTTAGGGGCCATGAGAAAAAGGTTGATTTGGTCATTGATACCGGCAGTATCGGCTGTTCTACGACCACCAAGCATTGATATGTAAAATCACTTCTCGGAATAATCCGCCCGGTTGCGGTCGCCTCAACGAGTAGGTGTTTGCATTTTATGTATGGCATGTCGTGCCCTCTATCTGGGGCAGGTCTTGACCTCCGCATCACCAGAGGGTATCAAGAACTGCGCTTTTACATTCGCTCACTATGGACCCTTATCAGGTCTAAATCAACCCCTGTCGTTAGTTCGGCGGGGGTTGGCTTTTTAGGCGATAGGTACGGGCAGCGACCTTTCCCCGGATCGTATAAAAAGCAGTTCAGGTGGTCGAGGTCGTCGCAATCCTCGTCTAAGTCTGCGCATAAAGGTACGTTACTCATCTCGTTTCCTCTCGTTGCCCCACAACAGCGGGGGTTGATTGCTTCCGAGCCTCGGCCCATAATGTGCTGGCTGCAACCCTTGCTTGGTGACAATGCCCCAGGGCTTCCTAGTGATAGCCAAGATTGCCGAGATGGCGGGTTGCAGCGGTCTTGACGCCAGCGCGCCGATCATGTATGTGTCGGGTATCAGGTTTGGTTCCCTGCTTCTCTCTACCTCCCAACTGGCCCGCTGGTTTCATTCCCGGCGGGCCTTTTTTTACGTCGCGATTACCATCAGAATTACCCAGTATGGGCCTAAGCCGATCAGGAACCACAGCGCGAACCCCCACGCATACGAACCCCACATATCCTTGATATAGCCGATATGGCCAAGACCTGAATGCTTGCGATCCGGGTCTGTGAAGTGGAATGCGGCGCTCACGGCCAAGCTGAATAGTGTGCAGAATATTACCATGCCGGTCATGTCAGTCTCCTATTCTGCGCATAATGGCGTCAACTGCCGCGCGCGCCTCGGCATTGGTAAACCCGGCCTTGGACACGTCATCAAGCAGCGCCGAACGGGCTAGGACGTTCGACCGCATCACATTCACCGCGATACGGATTGCGTCGGCTTCCCTGTCGGTCATGTCACCACCCCCCCGAATTCCCAACCGATCACGGTTATAGCCTCGACCGCGTTCGTGACAATATTCACCTGACCGCGCCATTCGCCGTGCCACTTCACCTGCGCTTGGGTCAAGGCCCGCGCGCTAGGCGGCTTATCACCGTCCTTTACTTCGATCAGGTAGTTGCGGCCCATGTACCCGACAACCAGATCAGGGAACCCCTCACCGGCCCCGTGCATTGGCGCGACAGATGCCCCGACCATTCTCAGGGCCTTGACTATCTCGGCTTGGTTGCGGTCTACAGCCGCCGCGCGCCTACTCATCACGCAGCACCTCGCGAAACCTGCCCTCGATCTCGGTTGCCGCAGCGGCAAGAACCCCGTCCGAACCGTCTTTGACAAGGATAGCGTTGCGCCACCCGGTTTCGATCATCACCGCATGGGCGAGGCGCATTAGGGCTAACAGATCGTCGCGCGAGGATTGGACGCATGATAGCATAGCCTCCGTCATTTCAATATCGGCATCCCGGCTATCCACCGCGTCGAACATATCCGCGCGTTTAACCATTGGCACCTCTTTGCGCGTGGCCGGGCCGTCCATGTCGCCGGGGCCCATCACAAACACGTGGTCGATCTCCAACCGCGCGTGGCAGCGGGCTATCTCGGCAGCCATCCTCACAACGGCCCCCGAAAACCCGCCGTCGCCATCCTCGCTCAGGAATGAATTTGCGATTTCGTTTGTATTAAATGCGGTAAGCATTCGGTCAAGCAGTGATTCGGTCATTGATTAATATCCTTTATGGCGTTGCGGGCGTCATCAATATCGCGATAGAAATCCGTGCCTTCCATGCGCGGCCACGTGCCGAACCCGGTTTCATCGGATGTGGCGACCATGAACATTCGCACGACTTCCCGTAGCTTGTCCCGCTCGGCTTCGGCCTTTAGCTGGGCCTCGTATGCGTATTGCACCCTCCCTGAAGATACCATCGCGTCTATGGCGTTTTGATGGTGAATGTCAGCGCGTATGTATCGGGTCTGTGCGGCATCCTCAGGGTCACTCAGCCCTAGGTTCGGCTCGTCGGAGCATCCCCCAGAATACCACGTGATTTGTGGGCCTGATGGCCATGCCCATATCCGTTCTGGTGCGTTATTCATTTCTTAGCCTCCTTCACCGATTTAATAATTACACCCACGATAAAAGCAGCCACAAACATGGGCCACGTAATAGCCGCCTCAATCGCTCCCATCTTGCATTTATCGTCCGCGCTGTAGGCAATAACTAGGCCAACGCCTGTCCCCGCAATCCAGATGATTGCCATTATGAAATATTCCATGTCATTTCCTCTCTCATTAATTCATGCGTCACGATAACCAGCCGGGCACGTAGCGCCACAACGCCGGGGCGCTTGGCGGTGATCCGGCGTAACAGGCTGTCCCGCTCTGTGCTTAGCTGGTGAAGGCGGGTCATAGGAACACCGCCGCGCCGAATGCAATCACGCCACCAATCATGTAAATCAGCGAAACAACGCGCGCTGATTTCGCAGCATCCAGCGCGGCCATTGCTCTGGAAAATGAATCATCAGCAGCGTCTAAACGCCGCGCGATTGACCGCATATCATCAGGGCCAATGGTAGCGGGCACCCCAGCTGCGGCCCATACCCTAAAGCGTTGAGCAGCGGTTAGATCGGTCATGACCGCCACCATCCCCGAGGCATTCCCCCGGTCCGGTTCTCGGCCAGCTTGCAATCATCCGGCGCATGGGCAAGCTGGACCCGCTGACAGGCACCAGCTACCGCACCAGTGGTCATGTCCACCGCAGCTTGCAGGCGCTTGCCTTTCATTCCAGCGTTGTAGCGGAGGTCGAGCATCAGCAGCAGCCGTTCGTCTTCGGTGCGGGTTGGGTTGGTCATTCCGGCACCTCTACGAATTTGGCGGTGCGGCCATTTCTAACGCAGTATTTATTTGCATACTCGTGGGTGTCATATATCCCATCCATGCCGTCCGGGTACACATTAGCGTAGATCACCAGCGGTTCGGGGGCAGGGGCGACGAACGGGACAAGGTCAAATCTGTGGCCCGGCGCGCCATATGTGCCGTCTGCCCTGTGGCGGTGGTACTGGTTCCCGTTTAGATCGACCGACAAAACGGGGAAATCGCCGGGCAGGTCGATAAAGCCAACCCTCGCCACAACGCCGGGGAAGCCCGCGTGCTGGTATTTGTCGGTCTTGTTGATGCGCTGGGGGATTTCAACGAGGTCGAGGGCGCGGTTGGAACACATCCGTTGGCCGTCAATCGTGTACCGCCTGGCCCCTGCAAGGTATGTGTTATCGTTGCCCCTTGATCGCCCGGTGATAGTCCGCCTTGCATCCGGGTCGCCCCACTCGGCATAGGTCTTTCCGATTTCAAGTTTCATTC
>DAOVOW010000106.1 GCA_030629485.1 bacterium | reverse complement strand
GCCGATCTTCCCTTGGCGAGCCAGAGCTTCACGCACGAATCGCTGGGGTCCCAGCAGCCTGGCGATATCCCTGGCATCGACGGTGATTTTCTTCTTGTAGCCCGACGCCACCCGACGCGCTACCTTACGCGCCACTGACGCGATCTCACGTTCCAGGTTGCGCAACCCGGCCTCGCGCGTGTAACCGTCAATAAGCACCTGAATGGCCTTCTTGGTGATAGTCAGTTTCGATGGACTCAAACCGTGGTTGTCCAGTTGTTTCGGTATGAGATGGATGCGAGCGATAGCCAGCTTCTCGATGTCGGTGTACCCGGGCAACCGAATGATCTCCATACGATCGAGCAGCACAGCCGGAATCGGGTCCAGCCAGTTGGCGGTAGTGATGAACATAATCCCGGACAAATCAAACGCCAGTTCGAGGTAGTGATCGGAAAACGAATCGTTCTGTTCCGGATCCAGCACTTCCAGCAAAGCCGATGACGGGTCACCGCGGAAATCACTGCCCAGTTTGTCGACCTCGTCGAGCATGATCACCGGGTTATTGGAGCCACACCGTTTAATCATCTGGAGCACGCGACCCGGCATAGCGCCGATATAGGTGCGTCTGTGGCCGCGAATCTCCGCCTCGTCACGCATCCCGCCCAGCGACACGCGTCCGAATTTGCGACCCATCGCCCGCGCAATCGATTTGCCCAGAGAAGTCTTACCGACTCCCGGCGGACCGACAAAACAAAGGATAGGTCCCTTGACATCGCTCTTGAGTTTGCGCACGGCCAGATGTTCCAGAATGCGATCCTTGACTTTTTCCAGGTCGTGGTGATCCTCATCGAGGACCTTCTTGGCCTCTTTCAAGTCGAGCTTATCCTCCGTGGTGATATTCCAGGGCAGAGTGACCAGCCAGTCGAGATAGGTGCGCGAGACGGTGTACTCAGCCGATGACGGCGCCATGCGCGACAGGCGATCCAGTTCCTTGCGCGCCGCTTGCTCGGCATGTTCAGGCATCTCGGCGGCTTCTATCTTGGCAGCGAATTCGTCGATATCCGATTTGTCATCGGAGTCGCCGAGTTCCTTCTTGATCGCCTTGAGCTGTTCGCGCAGAATATAATCACGCTGCGACTTGCCCAGTTCGTTGGCCGCCTGTGCCTGAATCTTTCGCGATAGTTCAAGCACCTCGATCTCTTTGTTCAAGGCCAGATAGAGTCGCTTCATCCGTTTGAATACATTCAACTGAGTCAGCAGGCGCTGCTTTTCAGTCAGCGGTATGTTCAAGCTGGAGGCGACGAAGTCGGTAAGTTTCGATGGTGTGTCCTGATTGATGGCGGATACATGGAACTCCTCGGTGAGGTATGGCGCCAACTCGGTCAGCGACTTGATCTGCTCAAGAAGATTGCGCTGCAGCGCTTCGGTTCCGACCGTGTCGTCGACAATCTCAGCCAGTTCCTCGACCTCGGCTATCAGATACGGCTCGGTCGAGACAAATTTCTTGATCCTGATGCGCGACAGACCCTGGATCAAAAACCGTACGCTGCCGTCGGGGAAGCGCAGCATTTTGAGAATATTTCCCGCCGTGCCGACGCTGTGCAGATCGTCCGGCCCGGGGTTCTCCTGCTCCAGGTCTTTCTGCAGAAACAGTCCGATGCGAGCGCCACGCATTAGAGTCTCGTCGAGCATCCGCGTCTGGTCCGCATCCTGGATCATCAGCGGAACCACCAGGTAGGGATAGACGACCGTTCCCTTAAGCGGGAGGATCGACAGCGTTTGAGTGTCGATAGTATCTTTGTCCGGCTTGTCCGTTACACTTATCACATCAGCCTCTTATCGAGTTCGGCGCCATTTCAAACTGTACGATACGATTATCGGCAAACCTGCTCAAGTATTGAACAGGATATGCCTGCCCTGTGTTTCCGCAAGGTCGCATTCAGACATTGAATCGAAACAGGATCACATCACCATCCTGAACGATGTAGTCCTTTCCCTCCAGGCGTGTCTTGCCGGCTGCCTTGAGCGCTGGTATCGTTTCGTACCTGATGTAGTCTTCATACGGTGTCACTTCGGCGCGGATGAACCCGCGCTCCATATCGCTATGAATTACCCCGGCCGCCTTATGAGCCGTCGTGCCATACTTGATCGTCCAGGCCCGCACATCCGGTTTGCCGGTGGTGAGAAATGAAATCAGTCCTAGCAGCGCGTACGATTTCTGAATCACCTTGTCCATCGCAGAGGCTGTCACCCCAAGGTCTTCGAAGAACGCCTGCTGTTCCTCGGGCGAAAGCGTCGCCAACTCCATCTGGATCTTACCACAAAGGGTGGCCAGTTCCCGTTTACCCGGCTGGATCAGGTGAGCGTACTTTTGATAGATCGCATCCTGATTCGGCAAGTCATCTTCGGCGATATTGAGCATAATCAACAGCGGCTTCTTCGATAGAAACTGGTAGTTGCGCATACGTTTCTCTTCGTTGGCCTCAAGCTCCAGATGCAACAGCGGTTGCTCGGCCTCAAGCGATGCCCGACACTTTTGGAGCAAGTCGATTTCCATCTGAAGCGTCTTGTCGCCCGTCAGCTTCAGCTTGCGCGACTTATTCTCGATATTGTTTTCCACGACCACCAGATCGGCTAACATCATTTCGTCAGTCAGATTGCCGATGAACCGCTCGGGGTTTGCCTCGGGGGAGAAAGCGTCGATCACCATGATCAACGCATCCATCTCGCGCAATTCGTTGGTGACCTTGAGTCCGGTGGATTCTTTTCCCTTGCCGGTAAATCCCGGAGCGTCGAGGAACTCAATCTCGGCATAAGTATGCTTGTCCGGCTGCACCAGTTCCGCCAGACGATCAACCCGTTTGTCGGGGACCTTTATGACCGCCCGGTGCAATGCCTGGCTGTAATCGCCCACAGCTTCCTGCTGCCCGGCGGCGGCATTGAACACGGTCGTCTTTCCGCACTGCGGTTTTCCGATAATCGCAAGTTTCATATCGAGAAGCTAAGGCAATCATGGGGCGATGGCAAGGGAGATGTTGGGCAGAGTTTGTTGAACCGCTCGCAGTGTCAGATTCTATTCCTCGCACGGCGGTGGAGGACCCCCGTTGAAGGCGTAGTCGACCAGGTATACCAGATCGGAGATGTCGATCACCGGGGAGCCACTCCCGGCGTAGTTTTAATTGACGTCTCCGATCGGGTTGCCTAGATTGCAGACACGGATGGTGAAGGATGCAAGTAGATTCCTCGATTTTCAAAGCGTATGATATTCGCGGCACCGTTCCCGACCAGTTGAACGGTGAAACTGCCTATCGCGTCGGTCACGCCCTGACCGGTTTCCTCAAAGCGAAGACCATTGCCGTCGGACGGGATATGCGGCTGTCTTCCGACGAGTTCTTCGATCAACTCACGCACGGTATTAATGATGCCGGTGTCGACGTAATCGACTTGGGACTGATCTCGACCGATGGACTCTATTTCGCCGTCGGCAAGTTCGGTTATGACGCCGGAGTAATGATTACGGCCAGCCACAATCCCAAACAGTACAACGGCTTCAAGATATGCCGCAAGAACGCCGAGCCGCTCTCCGGCCAGGAAGGATTGCAACAGATTCTGAAGATCATTCAGAAGCGTGACGAATTCAGACGGTCGCCATCGCGGGGGATAGTGGTGCGAAAGGATATCAGTGAGGATTACGCTGCTCACTGTCTCTCATTCATCGATGCAGCCGCCGTGAAACCATACCGAATCGTGATCGATGCCGGCAACGGTATGGCCGGGATGACGCTGCCGCCGGTTCTTGACCAACTGCCTATCGAGGTTGTCCGCCTTTTTTTCGACCTGGACGGCAGCTTCCCGAATCATCCTGCCTCGCCGATCGAAGTCGAGAACCTGCGTGATTTGCAGGCGAAGATCAAAGAAGTCAACGCCGATTTCGGAGTGGCTTTTGACGGTGATGCCGATCGGATGTTTCTGGTCGACAAGTTCGGTACTCAACTGGGCGGCGACATCGTCACGGCTTTGGTGAGCAAATCACTGTTGTCGAAGCATCCAAAAGAGATGATTCTCTATAACCTGATCTGTTCACGGGCGGTACCTGAGTTGATCGAACGATTCGGCGGCACACCGGTCCGGACTCGCGTGGGACATGCGTTCATAAAGCCGTTGATGAAAAAACATAACGCCATCTTCGGCGGCGAGCATTCGGGCCACTTCTATTTTCGGGACAATTGGTTCGCCGACTCCGGGTTGATCGCGTTTCTGGTCTGCCTGGAACTCATTTCCAAAGAAGACAGGCCGCTGCATGAGATGGCGGCTGAGATAGATCCGTACTTTCGATCCGGCGAAATCAACAGCCAGGTGGAATCGATTCCAGCCAAGCTGGAGGCGGTGGCGGCAGCCTTCTCAGACGACCATCAGGACGGTGAGGATGGTCTGACGGTGCAGTCCGACCATTTCTGGTTCAATCTGCGCCCTTCCAACACCGAACCGTTGTTGAGGTTGAATATCGAGGCCGACAACAAGGACCTTTTGGAGGAAACCAGGCAGAAACTCCTGGACATAATCAGGTCGTAGTGATATGCATGAATCCCGAGCCAGGATACTGGTAGTCGACGATGACGCCAATCTGTTGGATCTGCTGGTTGACACTCTGAGCGGCGTAGGCTATCAGGCGGTGGGTGTGTCCGATGGTGTCACCGCACTGGAGCGTCTGAAAGATGAGAAGTTCGACCTGATGATTTCAGACATAAAAATGCCGGGAATGGACGGCATTGGACTGCTCAAGAGAGTCCGCCGCTACTACCCCCGGATGCCGGTACTGTTCATCACCGGTTATCCCTCGGTTGAAATGATCGGTCGGGCCTCGGCTGATGGATTTCTGGCCAAACCATTTCGTATTTCACATATCGAAGAACTTATCGATAGCACTCTGGCGGATAAACCTGAGCGGATAACCGGAACTCTCCGATGTATCCTGGTGGTGGATGACGACGATTCCTTCCGTGAAACTCTCACCGACATGCTGCTGGCCAACAACTATATGCCGCTCTCCGTTTCCAGCGCCGACGAAGCGCTCAAGGAACTGAATAATGGTGACATCGACGCCGTTATCACCGATATTCGAATGCCCGGCACCGACGGCATCACGTTGATGAAAAAAATCAAAGAGAAAAACCCTGAGATGCCGGTAGTTCTCACCACCGGTTTTGCATCCCATTACGAGATCGATTCCGATCCGACCCTGGCAGCAGCCGACGGGTTTCTGCAGAAACCGTTCAAGGCCGAGAACATCATCGGTCTCCTGAACCAACTGTCTGCGGCCCATGCCGGCAAGGCCGGTTAGACCGCTCATGGTCACCTGCGACCCGGACCACTCATGATTCGCATCGGCTATGATGTCACCGCCCTGGCTCACTCAGCCCACGGGGGAATAGCACAAGTATGCCTGCATACGCTCAGGCAGGCTGGTCGAAATCCCGATCTGGATGCGCACGGATACTATCGCTCAGGGCGACCGTCCGAGGAGCTAATCAGTGAGCTATCCCTTAAGAAGATGTCGCTGGGCGACCGGTGGTGGGGCCGGTCGTTCGACATCGTTCACGGCCTATGTCACCGGTTGCCACGGCTTAGAGGGCACCGATCGGTTTATACGCTTTACGATGTCTGGAGCCTGTATCCGAACCGATATCAAAGTCCGTCATTTCAGAAGAAGATCGGCGCTCGTATGCGGCGCGAACTGACCTCGGTCGACTTCGTCGTCACTAACAGCGAGACTACCCGTACCAATCTACTTGAACTTGATCTGGTGCCGCCGGAGAAAGTAGGGGTGTCTCATCTTGGGGTTGAGACTTCGTTCGACAATGATGATCCACCGGTGCCACCGGCGCTGACGGAGTTGGTCACAACCAGGTATGTGCTCTTTGTGGGTCGGCTGGAGTATCGCAAGAACCTGGGCCACGTAGTAGACGCGGTCGCATCTTTGGCAGGGGTCAACCTGGTGCTGGTGGGCCAACCCGGGTATGGCTATGAGGATCACGTCAGTCTACATCTGAGCAAGTTCGACGGTGCTCGGCTGCATTTGTTCAGCAAGGTCACATACGCCGAACTCGCCATACTCTATCGGCATGCCGTCGCTACTCTCTTGCCGTCCTGGGAGGAGGGGTTCGGTCTGCCGATTCTGGAGGCTATGAGCCACGGCTCACCGGTTATCACTTCGAACTGTTCGGCCGCCGCCGAAGTGGCCGCCGAGGCAGCCGTGCTGGTAGATCCGGATGATCCGGTGGCTGGTTGCGAGGCTGTTCAACGACTGCTTGAGGACCCGCCATACCGCGACATGCTGATCCAAGCGGGTCTGGCCAGGGCTGCATCGTTCACCTGGGAACTCTACTTCGAGCGGCTGGTGACGATCTACCGGCAACTCTTGGACGGCTGAGCGCTTTGGGTGGCACCCTCAAACTTGTTTTGGGCGTGACCCTTCTTAGTATACGAACGAATCCCGCTTGTACACCAATAACGAATGGGGCAAGGCACGCATAGCGCGAGAAACGGGCTTGCCCGCTCCACATCTGCCGTTTACAACACACCAGAAACAACCACCAGCTAAGTAAATTGTATTAATTTTTGCGAAAGCTGTAATAGGTAACAAAAATAAGAAAAGAAAAAGTCTAGAGATCATATTGCGTTGATAAATAAATTACGAAACTTCAATGTATTTAGACCGGG
>DAOVOW010000311.1 GCA_030629485.1 bacterium | reverse complement strand
GCCAAGATGTATTACCTGCACTCAGCCTTCGCCGAAATGAAAGCATTTTCGGTCGGGTTCGATGCGGGGTTCATGCTGTATATGGATCATCTGGTACATGAGCGTGGCCAGTCGGAGGGTAGTCCTGTTCGGGATATCCAGGTTGGGTTGACTCTGAAATACTTCGAGGCCAAGTACATTTGGAAGAACGAGAATTACATCCATAGATACGTTGACGGCACTGCTTTCGGCACGGAGCAGGAAGACAAGGTGCCGATTGAGATTGGGCTGGGGATCTCGGCGCGTTTCCTTCAGCGCAAGCTGCTGGTTGCCGCCGATCTGGTCAAAAACAGCCGGCAAGGCGCTGCTTTCCATGGTGGCGCGGAGTATTTCGTACGGCCGGAGTTTGCTGTCAGGGGCGGGTTCTCCGACGGTCGCTTCACCGCCGGCACCGGCTATGTATTCAATCTGGCCAACCGGGTGGTGGCAATTGACTACGCTTTTACGACCGATAAAGTGGACGAAGGGTCCGAACACATTTTTTCATTTGAATTCCTCTTCTGAGGTGCGCGGTAATGAAGTATCATCTGACAACTCTGGTTCTGTTGACGATCATTAGTTTGAGTTCCACGGTGACCCTGAGGGGGCAGGACCTCGAAGTAGTGGACGGTCTGTTTATGCTGAAGAACGACCATGGCGCGCGCGCCTCGGCTATGGGTGCAGCGTCAGCGGCTATCGCGGCCGACGCCAACGCGATTGCCTACAACCCGGCCGCCGCGGTGGGGCTGGACAAGTTCACCGCCTCGTTCGGACACACTGTCCATTGGGAAAACATCCGCATGGAATCGGCTTTCTTCGGCACCGGTCTCACGCCTAATCTCTACCTGCATGGCGGTATTCGCTACGGCGCTGCCGACAAGATTGAAAAGCGCGGGAACGTACCTACCGAAGAACCCGAGGCAGTGTTCGATGCTCATGATATTTCGTTCAAGACCGGTCTGGCTTACCGCACCTCACCGCGAGTGTCGATAGGGGTGGCATTGGGATGGTTTATCGAGGAAATCGAGGGGTACCGGGGCAGCGCTTTGAATATAGACCTCGGAGCGCAGGCCTCAGTCAACGAGCAACTTGACCTCGGCGTCGCGATGACCAATGTTGGATCCAGTTTTACTATCACCAAAGCAGGTCAGAGAGGTTCCAACGACATTCCTCTGCCGACGGTATACCGCGTTGGTGGATCCTATCTTTACCGCACCTACTATCGAGGTGTTATGGATCTCGTTTACTTCGACGACGTCTTTCATGTGCATCTCGGCGCTGAGGCGCAATTGCACGAGATGTTCAGTGTGCGGGCCGGGTACATGAGCGGCTATGATACCAAGAACTTCACGGCTGGGGCATCGTTCGGCTATCGCAACATCATAGTCGACTACGCCTTCGTGCCCTTTACGAGTAACCTGGGAACATCACACCTTTTCAATATAACTTTTACCCTGTAGACCATGACCGGGAACTTCACGGCCGGGGCATTGTTTTGCTATCGCAATATGGTTGTCAATTATGTCTTCGTGCTGTTCACGAGTAACCGGGAAGCATCACATCTCTTGAACTAAACCTTTACACTGTAATCTAACACTGGAGAAACACTTAATGTCGAAGTACAAGATTGCCTGGCTGCCGGGCGATGGTGTCGGCAACGACGTCATGGAAGCGGCCAAAATCGTGCTGGATAAAATCGACCTGGACGCCGAGTACATCTACGGCGACATCGGCTGGGAATTTTGGAAAACCGAGGCCAACCCGCTGCCGGATCGCACGGTTGATCTTCTCAATAACGTCGACTGTGCGCTGTTCGGCGCCATCACGTCAATGCCCAAAGAGGAGTGCGAGCGGGAGTTGATACCTGAATTGCAAGGCAAAGGTCATGTCTACTCCTCCCCGATCGTGCGGCTGCGCCAGGAGTTCAACTTGCGCACCAACCTGCGACCGTGCAAGGCGTATCCGGGCAACCCGCTCAATTACGTAGATGGTATCGACATCGTGGTGTTCCGCGAGAACACCGAGGATTTGTACTCCGGCGTCGAGTTCTTCCCACTGCCGGATGAAGTGCGCGCGACGGTCACCAGGCACAACAAAAAGATGGCCCGGTTCGACAAGCATCCCGCTGACGAGATAGCTGTATCGCTGCGCATCAACACCAAGACCGGCTGTCGCAATATCGCTGTCGATGCGTTTGAGTATGCCAGGAAAACTGGACGCAAGAGCGTCACAGTGGTCGAGAAGCCGAATGTTATCCGCGAGACATCGGGACTGATGGTGCGTACGGCCCGCGAGGTGGCGAAGGACTATCCCGGTATCGAACTGTGGGAGACGAATATCGATGCCATGTGTATGTGGCTGATCAAGAACCCGATGGATTACTCGGTGCTGGTGACGACGAACCTGTTCGGTGATATCATCAGCGATCTCGCCGCCCAACTGGTCGGTGGCCTGGGGTTCGCTGCGTCCGGCAATATCGGCGACAACGTCGCGGTGTTTGAGCCGACGCATGGCAGCGCACCCAAGTATGCGGGCATGTACAAGGTCAATCCGATGGCCATGTTGATTACCACTCGCATGATGCTGAGGTGGCTCGGTGAGTCCGACAAGGCGGACGCGCTTGAGAACGCCATTGCGGCTGTTATTAAAGAGGGCAAGGTCCGCACCTACGACGTGGGTGGCAGCAACACGACATTGGAGGTCGGTGAGGCAGTCGCGGCGAAGCTATAGAATGTCTGTGCCGTCGGGTGTCCCTGCCGGACGGCGCATCATGGGGCAGATGAAGGTGGCTGCTGCCCACAGAACACGCGTGCATGGGCGCCCCACGGCTTGCTTCGTGCGCGGCGTATGTCCACATGCGCCGCGCGAATGTCAAGTAAGGGAGGGATACCATCTCCATGTGCCTGGGGGCCCGACAGGTTGGGGCCTGTTGAAGTACCTCTTTATTCTCGTCATTGCGAGCGAGTCCGCCTTTGGCGGACGAGCGCGGCAATCTCATACTACATGTCGCCCAACGAATTGAGATTGCCACAGCCACGCGAAACGCGCGGCTTCGCAATGACGCTTCTGGGGTTTTTCAACACTCCGCTTGCGGTGGGATTCGAAGATGTCGAAACCACAGGGGTTTCGACCTACGAACTCCACAATGTCACCCCCGCGTAGGCGGGGGTCCCTCCGTATTCCAACGCCGCAAAGAAGATGAAGATGGATTCCCGCCTTCGCGGGAATGACAAAGGTGGGTTTGTTTCTCGCGCTTCGCGCGCCGCTAACCGAGCGGTTACGTGTGTTTGGTGAGTTGCTTCTGTATCACCTTTCGCGCTTCATGCAGAGCCAGGCCGCGGTGGGAGACGCGGTTCTTTTCTTCAAGGGTCATCTCCGAGAATCGTTTGTTCGCGGGCGGGTAGAAAAAGACCGGATCGTACCCGAACCCTTCGCGTCCGGCGACCTTTTCGGTGATGAAGCCATCAGCCGTGCCCTCACAGATATCGGTCTCGCCGTTACCCCAATCGATTGCAATCACACACCGGAACCGCGCCGTACGCTTCTCGCGCGGCACGCCTTCGAGTTCTTGCAGTAACTTGCGGTTGTTGTCGGCGTAGGTGACGTCCT
>DAOVOW010000146.1 GCA_030629485.1 bacterium | reverse complement strand
GGCTGGAAGCCGGCGGTACAAGCTTTTCCGGCTCGGTTGCTGAGTAGTTTCTACACGACCATGTCGACATACTCCAACGATGGCCATCGCCTCATAGCGGTCAACCTTCCGGGATTCGCGGAGAGCCTGTCATTTTTCACCCAGCCGGGGAAAGTGTTTGCCGATGAGATCAGCGGTCGGTTGAAGGTCGTGGCATGTCTGGAGCAGCCGAATATGCTGGCGTCGGAACATGTTCGAGAGGAATTGATCCTTTCTGAGCAGGATGGGTCAGAGATTCGTCGTCTACTGCATGCCACCAGGGATGATGCGCAGATAGTTCTGTGGGGTCCGTCGGAGGATATCGATACTGCTGTCGAGACGATTGAGGAGCGCTGTCTGATGGCCTTCGAGGGGGTGCCGAACGAGACCAGAAAGGGGCTGCCGGACGGCACCACGATTTTCGAGCGGGTCCTTCCCGGTCCGGATCGCATGTACCCCGATACCGACTCGGCGCCCATCCCGATCGAGGATGAACACATTGAGACAATACGCACCCAGGTTCCGGTGGCGGTGGATGCGCGCGTCCGACAGCTTCGAGAATGGAATATTCCCGAGGATACCTATCCTTATTTGCTCAGCCGGAATCTACCACCGACAATTGACCGCATTGTCAGTGAGTCCAGTTTGCCGCCGCGCTTTGTCGGTACGCTATTTGGTCATACGCTCAAGATGCTCGAGGGTCGACGGTCCCGGGCGTCGGCGTTCAGTTACAACAAGGTCTATGGCCTGACGAAGTTTGTGATTGATCGTGGTCTTGACAAGGACATTCTGAAGGCCATGTTGCCGGTGCTGTATGAGTATCCCAACATGGTATTCGAGTCAGTGTTGACCACGATCGGTTTCAGTTCTGCGACCGAGGATGAAATCCTGAGTTACCTGCCGGCCTTGAAAACCAAGTTCCGCGATCTCTGTACAAGTTCGGATCCGAATGCGTGCACCGACTGGATCATGGGACAACTGCGAAAACATGCCCTCGGCAATATGCCGCTTCGAGAACTCCGAACTCTCGTTGAGAGGGAGGTCAATCATGAGTGATATCTTCAAGGGGTACAAAGGTGCTGCCCTGTCAACCCTGAAATCGTTCAATGTACGCGTCTGGAGCGAGGCGCTCGTCAAGACCAGTCGAGGAGACTTCAAGGGCATCGTCCTGCCGCGCTCCGAGAATGACGACGACCGGCATATCGTGCTGAAGCTGGCCACCGGTTACAACGTCGGCATCGACATCGGCACCATCAACGAAATGAGTGAGTACGGCTACAAAGAGGCGCACTACAAGATACCTGAAAAAGAGTTTCCAACCTCCCCCGACAAACCCAATATCAAGCTGTTCGGTACCGGTGGCACTATCGCCTCGCGGCTCGATTATCGTACGGGTGCAGTGATTCCGGCTTTCTCACCGGGCGAGCTGTACGGCGCCGTGCCGGAACTGGCCGACATCTGCAACCTGACCACCGAGAAGCTCTTTGCCGTCTTCAGTGAGAACATGGGCCCGCAGCAATATATGAAGTTGGCTATTGCTATCGGTAAGGAGATCGAGAACGGCATTGACGGCATTGTTGTCGGTCACGGCACCGACACTATGCACCACACGGCCGGGGCGCTCGCTTTCATGATCCAGAACTCGCCCGTTCCTATCGTGATCGTCGGTTCGCAACGTTCGTCGGATCGTCCATCTTCCGACGCTGCCTTAAACCTCATCCACGCCACGACAGCCGCTGCCGAGTCGGACATTGCTGAAGTCATGGTCTGCATGTTCGGTCCCACTTCGGATGAGTATGGGTTGCTGCATCGTGGTACGCGCGTGCGTAAGATGCACTCGTCGTATCGGTCCACTTTTCGCACCATCGGCGACATCCCGCTGGCCATGATCGAGCGCGACAAGATCACACCGCTGACCGACAATTACAACCGTCGTCGCAGCGATCACGATGTCAAGATCACACCGGTGTTTGAAGAGAAGGTGGCCTTGGTTTACTACTATCCCAACATGATGCCGGACATTATCGACTCGCTGGTCGATAACGGCTACAAAGGGATCGTCATTGCCGGGACCGGGTTAGGGCATGTCAACAAACCGGTCTATGGTTCGGTTGAGCGCGCCACAAAGGCCGGCGTTCCCATCTACATGACGGTGCAGACATTGTGGGGATATGTGCACATGTTTATCTATGACACCGGGCGTGACCTCATGGCCAAGGGGATCATCCCGACTGAGAACATGTTGCCGGAGGTAGCGTACGTTAAACTCGGTTGGGCTTTGGGGCAGACGAGTGACCTCGACGAGGTCAAAAAGATCATGCTCACCCCGATCGCCGGGGAGATCACCGAACGGGAACCATACAACGGTTATCTAATCTTCCAGGGCGGCATTCCTGAGGTGGAAGAGTTCCTCAAGAAGGTGCATAAGTAAGCTCCTCGTGGGCGGCAGACCTCCCGGTCTGCCCCTGTGTCCTTAGTGAAGCCGACCTCATCCTGAGCGGAGTCGAAGGGTGGCGTGCCCTGTGGGCGGATTCCGTACCGGGGTAGCTGGCCGCCGCTGATGAAAGAGTCAGCGAATTCTGCCGATAATAGAAAGATAGGTAGACTGAAAAACCCTGGTGGGGTGCGCTCACAACGTGCTTGGTAAAAGATGACTTACTTTGAAGTGAAAGAGCGGCTGAACAGTCTGGTTCGATTCAGGAAGCTGTACGTGGAGTACCTGAAATTCACCAACCGTGAATCAAACCCGGCTGCCCAAATGGTCCGCGCCCGGATGGAGCCATTAACGACGCTGACGGTGGATTCACTGAAACGCGTAGGGTTGGGCTCTATGCTGACCAGGGCCGCTCCGGCTCGCGGTGGGAAAACCATGAAGATCAACCTCATTCGGGCGATATTCCGTGACAACGTGATTCAAGACTACAACCTCGACGACCGGGTGCCTGTCAGGATCCTCGACAGCGGCATCGTGAAATATCGCACTCGGCTATGGCAGCAAAAGATACAACTGTTCAATCCCATCTTCTGGTTATATCAGATGACCGCGTTTGTGGCTGTGTTGCCTTTTCATGTTCTCCGGCGAGCCGGTTACGACACCGGACGAGCCGAAGAGTCTTCATTGGCGCGTCTGTTCGTGGTCTCAGTCCAACTAGCCTGCCTCTTTGTGGTTTTCAACTGGCTTGGACTGGTCGACTGGTTTCAATACTACCTGTTGGCATGGTAGCAATCTTGTAGGTCAGGTTCCTTGGAACCTGACGGAATACGGATGCCTGAACCACGAGGGTTCCTGACCATACTACTATCTATTTGACGATGCCCCTACCAGCAGGGGAGAGGCGGGTAGCCGCCGGTGAACATGTAATCCACCAAATATACCAAATCTGATACATCAATAGTCAAACTACCATTGATGTCGGCTTCCTTCGTACATGTCGGGGCCGGTCCGCCTGAAAACATATAATCGACCAGATAAACCAGGTCGCTGATAGTCACCTCATCGGTTGGGTCGCCGTCGACATTCCCCCTGGCGTTCATACAACAACTTGTAACATCAATCGAGCCGGCAGAGGTTTCCGGCTGGTAATCGAGGAATCGACCAGAGTACTCGGGCGCGTAGGATAAGTAGCCGTCAAGTTCTATCGGTACTGTCTGACCTGGTATGGCATTAGAGGGCACGCTGAAATACATTCTCAGAACCGGGCCGTATCCGGGACTGAGGTCCGGTTGGGTACCCGCGACGGAATTCAGCAGCCGGTATGTTGCGCGTCGGCTGGAAGGTCCGTAATGAACCATAGCGACTTCTTCGAAATAATCAGTGCGACATCCGGCCGTGGAAAAAGAGTCGTACACCAGGTCGAACTCTCCGGCAAATTCTATTGGAATCTTGAGTTGTTTGATTGGCGCTGAATTGCGTGCATAGATAACCAGTTCAGCCGTCGAGTCAGGCGCGCCACCCTCGCTGATCGGCGACAAAGTATCGGCAATGGCGATCACCAACTGTGGTCGTACCAACGAGCAGGTGTCGGCGCCCGCCTGCACTTCAAGGCAGACATCAAAGCATCCGGGAGTGTTATAGGTGTGCACCGGTGTTTGGGATCGCGCGGTGTCACCATCCCCGAAATCCCAAACCCAATTCTCAACCTCCAGATCAGAGGAGCCGTCGAAACTTACCGTTAACGGCAGCCAGCCGATGGTGGTGTCGACCGTGAACATCACACTACGGTCCGGGATGATCTTGGTCAGCATCATCTGGTCGCCGGCATTGCAGCCCTCCCAGTTGCAGTAGAGATAATCCACCGTGTACCAGGTGCTGTGGCTGGAGTTCCAGCCGTAGTTGAAGTGCTGCTGGTTGATACCATTGACGACACGGTAACCGTCCAGAACGATATTGTGCCGAGTGATTCGATAAGTGATGGGCAGCCCGTTATCGAGATCCTCATGGCAGGCCTCAAACCACTCCTGAGCCGTGGGGCCCGGCCGGTTGCTTTGCACCACAGAATCTCTGTATCGAAACATATCGTGAAACGCATCCAAGCCGTAGGTCACGTACGAGCCCGAACCGCAGCGTCCATAATGCATGTGCCAGGCCACACCCACTTCATAGTTCAATTCTGCTACCGCGGCCTTCTGCTCGTCAGGGGCACTGCTCCCGACGTGGTCGAGCATGTTGTCCCAGTCGTACGGATCGTCGAGGTACTCGATAAGCATCATGCCTGGTGTGTCGCCGCCGCAACTTTCGTCGCCGGTCCAGTAGTGTCGGGCCGAATCGATCCCAAACGGCGGCCACTAGTGATGGTACATAATCATGGCCGTTGCCGTGGCCACGCAGCCAACGACGCACTGCCCACCGTCACCCATGGGGCAGTACATGTTGTAGGGATACCCCTGATGCCATCTGGCAGTGAGCAGCGGCCCGACTGATACCAGCGTGTCGCGCTGCCCGGCCTTGAGCGCAGTTTCAAACTCGGCGTTGCTGACGGCGTAGCGATCCCACTGCGCTCGGTACTCCCGTCCGAACGGCGCTTCACCGGTGGCCGGCTGCGACGCATCTATGTCGCCGAACTGCGCCTCAAAAGCACGCACGCCGTCCAAAAGCATCTCCCGGGTGAGCGCTGCCATACCGTCTTCATCATTGATGTTGAGGTCATACTCCTCGGAAGTTACTTTCACCGGCGCCAGTTCCTTGAGAAGCGGCACCACGATGTATCCTACTGGCTCGATGTGGTAGAGATACCCGACCATGATGCCTTCTTCAACGATCTCTTCGACGCGGTCGATCTTCGGCTCTGCGTCACCGGCCCAGTTTCCTTTTTGGTGAACTATATATGAGAGCCAGTTCTGGCTGACCATCATTGCCTCGGCCGAACTGGCCCGTTCGGCGTGGGCGGCGGTGGGTATGATTACAAGGGTGAAGACTACAAGACAAGTAGCAATGGTTTTGATGGACACGCTGACGTTCATGGAGGCTCTCCTCGGTTGGTGCATTTTCCGAGCGTTAGTATCTATAATGAGTGAGCAGGGTCGGTGGCGTCCAACCAATCTCCTGCCGTTTCGCGCGGCAGACTAAGCCGCCCGCGTAACTATGTAAATATAAAACATTTACGTGTCTTGGCAACGTCTTTTATGGGCGGACTTCAGGACCTTCCCCAGAAATGGTTGAAGATTTCTGCTGATGTGTGTTGAATCAAGGGGTTGGTGTTTTCGGGAAGTGGAACGACATGTCATGCCGGACTTGATCCGGCATCCAGTGATAAATCACTTCATTGCGCTACGCGCAT
>DAOVOW010000230.1 GCA_030629485.1 bacterium | reverse complement strand
TCGCTGTCCGCGAGATGGGCGATGTCAACGTGGGCGACATCAATCTGAACGGATTCACTTATGAAGTCAGTGACTACGTCTACTTCTCCAACTACTTCATGAATCCGACCGGTTATCCCATGAATGCCCTGCAACTGGCCAACTCCGACATGAACCATGACCACATTCTGGGCACTATAGCCGATCTGATAACCCTCATTAATAGGATTATGGAAGGGGCCAAGGTTTCTCGACCGACTGTTCCTCACGATTTGTTTGCTACGGTTGAGACCGACCGACGTGAAGGCGACGCCGTTATCAGTTACCACACCGACTTTGAAGTCGGCGGCGTCTTTCTGACGCTCCGGACTTCAGAGCCGGTCAGCCGCGAGAGAATCAGGAGCCTGAGTGAGAACATGGATATCCGCATTCTCACAACTGACTCAGAAATTCGGGTGTTCATCTACAGCATGAACGGCGCAGCGATGCCGGCCGGCAGCTATGATTTCCTTTCACTATCCAGTCTGTCGGAGTTTGAGATCAGGTCGGTCGATCTGGCCGGTGCTGATGGTCGAACCGCGGCCGTGTCATTTGCCCCGACGGGCAAGGTGTTACCGGAAGGTTTCAGCTTGCACCAGAACTACCCCAACCCGTTCAACCCGGAAACTCGCATTGATTTCGATTTGTCAGCCACCACCGACGTTCAGCTGACCGTATACGATTTGCTGGGTCGCGAGGTTGCGACTCTTATCGACAGTCGACTCGGTGCCGGCCACCACAGCACGACCTGGGCAGGCCGCGATGAGTATGGACACTCAGTGGCCTCCGGAGTCTATTTCTACCGGCTGCGCACCGAGAGCGGCGCTTTTGCACGCAAGATGATGTTGATGAAATAAACAGCCGGAACAACCGGCTTGAACGTGATAACAATTGGCTTGTTGGAGGTTTTTAAGATGAGATTTCAGAAGATTCCCGCCGCCGCCCTTTTGCTGCTTCTGGCTCTGACTGGTTCTGTTTCAGCCCAGGTGGGTGGCTACACGTGCACTAACACATACGTTGACTGTTCTACCGACGTCGTCGAGTCCTCGATAGACTACCTCACTATCAACGATTTCACCGGTCGGCCGGGCGACACGGTCTGGATGCCGGTTCATCTGAACACAAACGACACGGTGTCCGGCTTCTTGATCCTCATCAAGTATGATCCGACCGTGCTCTCCCCGATCACCCACCCTATCGATACTGCAAATCCCGAAGATACCCTTGTCCTCTATTGGCAGTTGGCCGGTGAGCTCCAGGCGGCCCAGGCCGCGCAGGATATCATTGATGACACCAAAGACGTTTTCTTCGCCCAGCTTTCTGAGCAAGAGGTCGACACAAACGTCATAATTTGCGCTTTCAACCTCGGCTTCGGCAGTGCGGCCGACACCACCCAGGTGCCTCCGAGAATGATCCCCCACTTCGCCGAAGTGATCTTCCGCCTGCCGTTCATCACCGACTCCAACATCGTTGCGGACGGCGACTCGGCCTATTTCAGCTACCAGGAGATCAATGAGTTTGTGGTTACCAACGAAGCGCTGATGGAAGCGTTCTGCGTCGATTGTCGACGATCCAACTTGAGCGTTGACCGTGACTGCAAGGTGTGGGTCTATGACACCATCTCCACCGATCCGCTAGTTGTCGATACTACCGAGGAAACCGTTACCTGCACCTCAGTCTTGTACCCCACCTCAACTGAGGGCTGGTTCCACGCCGACGCCACGCCACCACCGGACATCCAGGTCTTCTCCTCGTCCAAAGATACGGTAAGCCTCGACGGTGATTTCCTATTAAATTGGGCGGTGGTCAACGCCGACTCGATCTTCATTACCGGACCCAGCTTGCACTACGTTACCACAGCTCCCTCCGGCGTGACAGGGGCAACGGCGCCGAATGCAGCAGGGACTTACACATATAAAATTAAGGTAATCAATCAGTTCGATGCCGACAGTGCCGCTATTCAAGTGGTGGTCAGGTCTGGAACCGAACCACCGCCCGATCCGCACCAGCCACAGATCAACGTGAACACTTCACACTATGTCGATGTTGGTAACACGCTGGTGTTTACGGTGTCGGCAACCGACCCGGACAACGACTTTATCACCCTCGAGGCGACCAGCCTGCCACCCAATGCCACCTTCCCGACCGTTACCGGCACCGGTTCGGCCTCGGGTACGTTCACCTTTACGCCAACGATCAGCCAGGCGGGAACGGTGACCGCGACTTTCCGCGCCTCGGACGACATTACCTCACCGGTTTCAGTAACCGTTCAGATCAATGTCGCCGAACCGGCCTATGACAAGCTGTTCACCTCGTCCACCGAGAGAAGCGCCAGCGGCGGTATCGATGGGAAGTCAAGCTTCCTCTTTCCGGTCAACCTGGTCACTTCGCAGACGGTCTACGGCGTACAATTCGACTTTCTCTTTGACGAGCAAAACTTCAACGTCAACAATGTGCTGACCACTATCAACACCGAAGAATATGTCATCTACCATAACATCGGCGCCACTCCGGGTGAAGTACGAGTATTGGCCTTCGGCATGGCCAACGAGCCGATCGGCAGCGACGGCACCGAGATTCTCCAGATCGATATGGGCGTTGAAAGCGGTGCTCTGCCCGGGCAGTATCCGGTTTATTTCAATACCGCCTGGGAATCGATCAACCCCGATCCCGATTTCCCCTCTCTGCCGCTTATCGCCGACACCGGCGTCATCCAGGTGGACATGTTTGGTGACGTGAACCTGAATCTAAACGTCGATGTCGCCGATCTT
Organism: bacterium; assembly: GCA_030629485.1. Lineage (GTDB taxonomy): Bacteria > Zixibacteria > MSB-5A5 > GN15 > FEB-12 > JAJRTA01. The sequence goes on along the minus strand of DAOVOW010000230.1, from coordinate 1,764 downwards.
GTAAGTGTGGTCGGTTATATTATTGAAGCTTACACTTTTGATCAGCGCAAGATGGATGTCGGTGATGTCAACTTCGATGCCAACGTCGATGTATTCGACCTGGTGGCCATCATCAATATTATCCTCACCGGTTATTCACCGGTTTCTCCCGGCTTGCACTACGAAGATCAGTTTGCCACAGTGCAGTTGGATTACGATGACCTCCAGCGCGGCGTCTCCGGTATGGTGGTGGTGAGTTCCGAACTACCGACCGATATTGCCGGTGTCGAGCTTGAGATTCTGTACGACCCAGCCACCGTGTTCCTGGGTAAACCGCAGTTGGGCGAAGACGCCTCCTTCATGTCGATCAACTCCTCAAACAACGGCGGCGGCAAGTTGAAAATCCTGCTGCACTCCGGCAATCTCTATTCGTCCGGACTGATCCACTCCGGCCTGGCCGACTTGGTGGAGATACCGGTGACGACCAACCAGCCGGTTGCGTCCGGTGATACCGCTCAGATTAAGCTGAGTAAGGCGCTTCTGGCCACATCCTCAGCCTCGGCCGTTCCCGTCGAGGGACTGGATGCGCCATTGCCGATATCATTCAAAGTGGCGCAGAACTACCCGAACCCGTTCAACCCGACTACTATTATTGAGTTCTCGTTCGGGCCTCGGGCCAAGAACGTCCGACTGGACATCTTCAATATCATCGGACAAAAAGTCACTACACTGATCAACGACTTCCTGCCACCCGGTCAGCACCAGGTGGAATGGAATTCCACCGGCGACAACGGACAGAAAGTGGCCTCCGGCGTCTACCTGTACAAACTGCAGGTCGGCCAGGAAAGCCAGACCAAAAAGATGTTATTGCTGAAGTAATCCTTTGAGAGGAACTGATTGCATGTGGACAAATAAGCTCGTGCTCGGCCTTTTGGCACTGGCCCTACTGGTGCCAACTGTTCACGCTCAGACTGAGTCCCTTTATGTGAATTCGTCGACCTCCTCCAGTACAATCACCTCTGAGACGAATTGCCATGGTGCGCTGGATGGCGCCGAGGCCAATGTATCCGGCAACCTGGCAAATGGCCAGACCTGGACCTTCGATTTCGACAGCACTGTCTACACAGGACTGCCAATCCCCGTAGCGGAAATTTACATTACCCACCGGCAATCCGGATACATCGACGATAGCCTGGTTCTGGAGTATTTTGATGGCACCAGTTATCTTCCGTTTGAGTCGTTTGCCAATGTGCCGACCGTGCTGACCACGGTTGGTCCCTTTTCTGCTGATTCAATAACATCCACAAGTCAGCTCAATGGCTTTCAGGTTCGAATGAGGGGTGTCACCAAAGTCGGCGGTGGCGCACCCAACAGCATAACATATTACGTGGATGCCGTTGAACTGAGACTGACTTACAACCAGGCGCCAGTAGTCTCGGATATTCCCGACCAGACGATAGCCGAGGGAAGTAGCTTCACCCAGATCACCCTTGACGATTATGTCGATGACCTTGACAATCTCGATAGTGAGATGAGTTGGAGCTACTCGGGTAACAGTGAACTGACAGTCTCGATAGATGTCAACCGGGTGGCCACTATTACCATTCCTGATATTGACTGGAACGGTTCCGAGACGATCACGTTTACGGCTACCGACCCCGGTCTGCTGTCAGACTCCGACCCGGCTGTGTTCACGGTGACGGCGGTGAATGATCCCCCGGTGCTGGCAAGTATCGGCGCTCAGTCAACTAACGAAGGCATCAACCTGATTTTCAGTCCGTCAGC
>DAOVOW010000078.1 GCA_030629485.1 bacterium | reverse complement strand
GTCGGAGGCGTGGGACGACGTCGTTGCCGTAGGTGGAGGCGGCCAGAAACGAGTAGGAATCTACGGTCGACATCACCGTCGCCAGCAGTGCGAGCGCGAACAGCCCCAACAGCCCAACCGGCAGTACCATCAGAGCTAAGGCCGGATAGGCACCGACCGGGTCGGTCAGGTCCGGCAACAGCGCCCGCGCGTACAGACCACAACTGGTAGTCATGAAATCGAAGAGGCACCAGCAGGCGATGGCGATGAAAATGCCGCGCCGCGCCACCCGCGGTGTCCGAGCGGCGTAGCATCGTTGGTAAAAGGCCGGCTCAATCAGCGTGGCCAGAGCGATCACGTACCAAACAGCGATATACCATCCCGAGTTGCCGCCATGCCAACTCAGGTGATCGGACGGCAGGTTGGTCCGGAGGAATGACAGACCACCGAATTCGGCAAAGAGGACGGCCAGAAGAAAGGCAAACCCAACAAACATGAGCACAAACTGAAACAGGTCGGTACGCACCACCGACCTGAACCCCCCGACGTAAACGTACACGATCGAGAAGATGGTGCCGCCGAGGATACCGACCCAGGCCGGCCAGCCGAACAGAAACTGACAGAGTACGCCAAGCATCAATATGTACGCCGCCGGGACGGTCATGACGAAGATTATGGTGGCTCCGGCCAAAGCCGTCTTGTCGCCGTACGCCTGGCCCAGGCGCTGCGGAATAGTCAGTAACTCCGACTCCCTGGCTCGGCGGGCGAGAAAGATCGCGAACAAGGCCGCCGCCAGATAGTATGGCAGCCCGAAAACCAGCCAATTCGACAGACCGTACTTGAAACTGTACTCCCCCACGCCGAGAATGCCGCCATACCAGGTGGAGACAAGAGAGGCAACAAAGGCGGGCAGGGTGAGCATCCGCCCACCGAGGATCATGTCGGCAGCGCTGCTGTCACGTCGCAGGCGGCGGGCCAACCCCAGCCACAGCAGCAGGCCGAGGTAAATAACTATGATGCCATAGTCAACCGGACGCATGGACTACCGTTGGAGTTCTCCGGTTACATCTCCCGGAATTGCCTTCACGCCATCTTGTTGTACCCGTCGGGTCTTCAGACCCGATGGAAAGCCGCCATCATGCCATGAACCTACCGGATTTGTCATGCCCGCGAAGGCAGGCATCCAGTAAGTCGTCGATTCAGATAGATTCCCGCCTGCGCGGGAATGACTTGCAACACACGGAAACTGCCTTTCTGTCTTTGTGCGCGGCAGACCTCCCGGTCTGCCCGTTTGAAGGACGTATCCAAGGTAATCAAGGGGCAGACGAGGACGTCTGCCGCCCACAGCAACGGCATTATGCAGGTCACTTTCGGGACTCGACATTAGAACAGTTCCAATCGCAGTTGAGCGTAGAAAGACCGCTCCGGTCCCACGAAGTACTCGGCCCAGCCTGCAACAACGGTCTGCCCGTCTTGATCCATTAGATAGTTGTCGCCATAACCCGACACTTCGTGTTTCCTGTCAAACAGGTTGTCGACTCTTCCCTGGATAGTGAGCCGGCCAAAGTCAAGCAGATCACCGAATGTGTAACCTACGGAGACCGATGATGTCCAGTACGGATCAATGGACAAATCCTCGAGGTTATATAACTCCATGTATTGCCGTCCGACATAATGGCTTCTCCACGTGATCTGTAGCGGTCTGACGTCGTAGGCGACGATCAGATTGCCCAGGTAGTCTGGAAATCCGACGATGGTTTTGTCTTTGAAGTCGACCGGCAACCCATCTACTTCCTTCTGATACTCCTTCACTCGGTTATAATTGTAGGCGAAGTTCCCTTCGAGTTTGATCTCGTCCGAGGGTTTCACCGCACCGGTGAACTCGAGTCCGGCGTGCACGGAACGATCGGCATTCACCGTTATCACCAGGCCGTTGTTTTCATTGATGCCGCCGTATGGGATAATCTCATCGCGAAACTCCATCCAAAAGCCATTGATCCCGAAGGTGTATTTCGAGTGGCGGTACTGTCCGCCCACTTCGAAGTTGTAGACGCGCTCGCTGGCCGCGGTGGGGTCACCGAACTGGATGACGCTGTCACCTGAAGCCGTGAGTGACACCGACTCGATCTCCAGAGACGGCATAATGAACGGATCGTTGGCGTCATAGAGGGCGGCGTCGGTCGGGGTACGTGATGAAAGGGCAAAGGAAGTGAACATGGTCCAACCGCTGCTGAAATCGTAATTGAAACCAACGCGCGGCGAGAAGAACAGCCAGTCGACGTTGTAGTCGTAGCCCTTGAAGGCGCCCATGCGCACCTGATCAAAGCTGTAGCGCTGATAACGCATCTGGGCGGTGGCCAGGACACTTAGGCGGTTGGTTAAATCGTAGTCCTCCTGCAACCAAAGTGACCCTACCCACTTCTTACCGAAATACTGGTAGTAGCGATGTTGCGGATCGAACCCGCCGGTCAAGTGCTGTGCCCACACCACCTGGCCCCAGTGGTCGGACTCGAAATAGTAGAACGAACCCCCGAGTGAATGGCGGCCGCGCTCGTGGTCGATGTCGAGCCGAGGATTCCAGCCATACTGGTTTTTCTCGACCCATTGCTGTCGGACCAGATCACCTGACTCGTGACCGCCCGTGAGCGATGTGTCCAGATTGTACTCATAGAATGACTTGGAGCCCTTGAACTGCTCGTAGAAGCCCTTGCCGCGAATATAGTAGAGCGTATTGGACAGCGTTGTGTGCTCGTTGATTCGATAGATATTGTGCAAATGATAGTGCGGCTGATTAAAGTTGTCGGTTTCATTGGAATAGGTGTGCCAGGGATTGACCCGGCGATCCTGAGCGATCGCCTCACGCGACGCGCCGGAGTAGGCCAGATGCATTTTCATCGGACCCCCGTATACATACAACTCGGTCCACATATTGGGGTCGAGACGGGCTATCGAGAAGTAGTAGCTCCATCCTTGATACCAACTGTTATAGCGATAGCCACCCGTCTTCTGTTTGGAGAAACGACCGGAGAAAGCCCAGCGTCCGCCGATCAATCCGGTTGAGTATTCAAGACTCTGTTTGTAAACGTCGCTCACGGACTTACCACCCGAGGTGTATTCGCCGTAACCGAACGACAACGCCGTTTTCCGTTCGCGACTGAAACCGCTGGTGACGATGTTGACCGAACCCCCGAAGGAAGCATCTCCGTAGAGCGAGTTCCCCACCCCACGCTGCACCTGAATGTCGGTGACGTTGGCGGCGAAATCGGGCAGGTCGACAAAGTAGGTGGCCTGATCTTCCGGATCGTTGAGTGGTACGCCGTTGATGTAGGTGGTGATCCGCTTGTCATCGAACCCTCTTATCTTCATGTAGCTGTATCCAAGAGATGCTCCGCCATCGCTGAAGACGTGCAGGTTGGGCGTGCTGCTCAACAGCAGAGGGAGCTCGCCAACGGTATAGTCTCGCTCGATTTCCTGTCGCGAGAGATTGTCAAAGGCCACCGGCGTCACACCATATTGAGCTCGGTCGGCGGTAACCAGGATGTCCTCACCACGAATGAACATCCGTTTCAGTTTGATCGTTGGCGGCAGGTCGTCGGCCTGGAATTGCCGCGAGCGATACCCGACGGCCGAAACCGTGACCCGGGTGATTCCCTCTCTGGTCAGCAGGCTGAACTCGCCGCGGTTGTCGGTGGCGGTGCCGACACCGTCGAGATTGGTGACCACCGACGCGCCGACGATGGGCCGGCCGTCCTCGTCGACGACCTTCCCGCCCAACGGGAGAGCATAGCCGGTCGCCGCCAGCAGAATCGCCATGATGATGGCTGTGGTTGTGTGTTTCATGACAGTAACCTCGCGTTAAACGTTAGCAGTTCTTGCAAGATTCCGTCCTGAATCGATAGGTTGCCCTGCACGGGCAGTGGGGATGCGGTTCACATCTCCGTTTGCCTACGCCGGTATTACCCGGATCAGGTCGTGGGGGTATGATCTCAGGCGGTGTTTATTTCGCCACCCCCAACGGAACATTCTCCACGAAGTCTACGCTGCGAGCAGTGACTTGGCAAGTCTTTTTTTGGTAATGGGTTAGTTTGAAATTGGGCAAAAATCGCACACGAATTGTGTTCAAAACCAGTTCCAACTAACATGTTGACAATATCGTATGAATAAGTAGATTAGAAGTACGGACCGCTGAAAGGTGTGAAAAGACAATTCTAACAACTTGAATCATGGTGTAGTGTCTAATCATCAAGGCTTGTCCTCTACGAGCCGATGAAAGAGTAAGTAAGAATGTCCGAGGAATTTTTGAAAGAGAAAGCTCTTATGTTGACTCTCCGCGTTTTGGGATATAAGCAGACAGACAGTCAATGGGCCGCTCATTGTCTAGAGACTGATTTAGTCGGTTATGGCAAGACCTTTGATAAGGCCCTTGCGCACCTCGAAGAATTGACTCAAATGCAGATTAGTTTTGCTCTATACAAAGATCAGCCCTCATTGCTTGATTGTTCTGCCCCACCTGAGATATTTGAGACTTTCGGAATCCTTCAAAGACAAGCGCTGCATTACTACCCTAAGAAGAAGACCATAGATCGGAAGCGCAAGTTAGCAAGTATTCAATTGCCGCTGCAACCAGACAAGGCGGATTTTTCCATTGTCCCGGCTTAAACCTCTCAAATTCCGAGTAATCATCAAAAGACTCCGCAAGCATGACAAGCGATTCGAAGTGCATGTTAAGGAAGGAAAAGGCAGTCATCGGATGATTTCTCATCCCGATATCCTCGGGAGACCTGTTTCGTATCCAGTGATTTGTCATGGCGAGGGTGATGAGGTTTATGTGGGAATCATTAGAGACCTCATACGTAGGTTTGATTTACCTCGGAATGTTTTCGAGTAATAACTGATTCTCTTTCTTCTCCCAGCTTCACAATGTCCTCAATCTTCCAAAGGTGATCGGTCACTCCGGCAGCTATAGCGGGCGTGACGTGCAGACTCTTGTGAATCCGAACGAAGTTGTAATACATGAAGTTAGGGGCAACCGGTTGTCGACTACCTTGGATACGTCCTTCAGGCGGGCAGACCGGGAGGTCTGCCGCGCACAATCGAGTCGGGAGAGCGCAAGTCTTTTTTCGGATTGACGTGGAGCGAAGTCGCTCAAGTCCAGTACCGTCTGCCCGGGTACCGGCGCACTTTCATACTGGTTCCCAATAAAACATGGCATGTAAGGAGATTCATTTGTATCTTTCACATATAGACATATGGAGAATTCTATATCTTCTCAATGAGAGGTGGAAATGAAAAAAGTTGCGATCGTTGGCGCCGGTTTAATGACCAAACCCCTGGTCGACTATTTCATCGAAACATGTGGATACCAGGTGATAATGATAAACAGGACTGTTTCAAAAGCAGAACATGTCATTGCAGGAAGGTCCGCCGGCAAGGCCGTTTCATGGCCTGATAATGATCCCGGGGTTCTTGATGAGGTGATCAGCCAGGTTGATATCGCGATCAGTATGGTGCCCAAGCCGATTCACATTCATGTCGCTAAATCTTGTTTACGCAATGGCAAGAGCATGGTTACCACGGCCTATGAGATTCCTGAATTACTGGCTCTGGAAAAAGAAGCAAAGGAAAAGGGAATACTGATTCTCAATGAACTGGGCGAAGTACCGGGAATGGATCATTTCGGTACCCAATTGATTCTTGATGAGATCAAAGAAGAAGGTGGCCGTGTCATCAGTCTTGATTCGTATGGCAGTGGGTTGCCCTCCTATGAATCTAATAATAATCCGATGGGGTACAAGTTCTCCTGGGATCCAAGAACGGTTTTCGTGGCGGCGCAAACTGGAGCAGCGTATCTGAAGAACGGAAAGAGAATCGAGGTGCCTGGTGATAAGCTCTTTGAACACTTCTGGTATGTGGATATAGACGGGTTAGGGACCTTTGAATCATATCCCAACAAAGATGTACAAAAGTACGTGAAACCATTCGGCCTGGACAAAGATGTTTCTTTCTACCGCGGGCTGTTACGGTTTTCCGGCTATTGTAATCATATGAGAATGGTGAGCGCGCTCGGCCTGTTTGATAGTGATAAGGTCAGCAATTTCGAAGGGACAACCTACCGCCGATTCACAGCGTCTCTGATTAACCTGGAATCGCCTGATGATCTTGAACACAAATTGGGCGATTATTTGAAGGTTGATTATAAAGCAGATATCATACATCGGTTGAAATGGCTCGGATTCTTCGATGATACCCCCGTTGACATTAAGCAAGGCACGAAGTTGGATGTACTTCTGGACCTTATGCTGAAAAAGATGATGTACGAGCCTCACGAGAAGGATATGATCATTCTTCACATCAATGTGCTTGCCGAATTCTCCGGAGGTCGCAGAGAAAGGCGGTTAGCCACAATGGTTGTGAAGGGGATTCCGAACGGTGATTCCGCCATGTCGAGGGCAGTTGCCCTTCCGCCGGCCATTTCTGCGAAACTCATCATGGAGGGTAAGATTAAGGCGACAGGCACCCTTATGCCTCCGACTCTTCCTGAACTTTACAAGCCGGTACTTGATGAGTTGAGTGATTTCGGTTTCAAATTCGACCGCAAAACAATACCACTGTAGATAACCATGGACGGGTGGCCCGTGGCCACCCGATTTGGAATCATCGCGGCTACTTGAGCAGGATCATCTTACGCGCATTGATGAACTCGCCGGCCACGATACGATAGTAGTAGATGCCGCTGGCAACAGTCTTGCCGTCCTGGCTGCGACCCTCCCAGACAACCTGGTGTGGTCCGGCCGACCTGGTATCGTCCACCAGAACCTGGATTGTCTGACCAAGCAGGTTCAGCACCTCGACACGGACACGCGAACGCGACGGTAAATTGTATTCTATCGTGGTGGACGGGTTAAACGGATTGGGGTAGTTGGGGTTGAGGAGGTACTTCTCCGGTACGGGTTCACCATCGGCAGCAACATCCATCGGCAACGCCGGGGTGTAGACAACATCGAGCACCGAGCGGTAGAGAATAAACGTGTTGTCGTTACCGTCGGAGTCATCATTGGCGGTCAGCACTACCTCAATCTCACCATCGCTCAACTCAGATTCCTGCACGCTTATCGAATCGTCAGGGTTGGGGCCGATTAGAAAATGACGACGGTGGAGGTTATCCAAATCCAGTGAGTCAACCGTGACCACCAGGTCGCCGTTAGCGCTATTTCGCAGAAACAGTTTCAGCCGCACCTGCTCGACCAGGCCGTCGGGCAGCAGTGGCGGGGTGATGTCGATGACCGAGTGAACGAAGCTGAGAAGTGATGTCGGCCGACCGAACTCGCCGTTACCGGGCAGGGTGGCCTCCCAATACACGACCCCGCTGTCATTGTCAAGGCGCGTAGTTCGAAGGGTGATGTTCTCATCGATGCTTTCCTGGTAGTAGGCGTCCTCAGCGACAACACTGGTTGCGGCGAAGAGGCACAGCAAGAGTATAACCAGATTTGTTCTCATAATTATTCTCCTCAACGGTTTTTTTGATAGATGTGAGCAACAATTATACCGAGGCGTCTGTTTCCCTCAAGTGGTTGCGGATACATGACTTAACTAACAGGGATAGCGGTCCGGTTTGCAGGTATTTGCAATACTGTTCGGCGGATCTCTCCGAAACCTGCCGCTTAGGCAGTCAGCCCGAACCCACCCGTACCGGGCCGGGACTTGAAAGAACACCTACCTTCCCGCTGGCCTTGTCAGCTCTTTCAGCTTCTTCTCACTAACGCGATAGAATGAACTCTTGTATCCATAGTACAGTGCGAAGCCATAGAACAGGATATCCATCGGGTTGAACGTTTCCACCAGCATCTCGACCGC
>DAOVOW010000082.1 GCA_030629485.1 bacterium | reverse complement strand
GTTGGGGAGCGCCGGGCGCCGCTCCCTGCAGTTATCGACCAGGATTATCGCTCTGAACTTGAGAGCCGGGATCGGCAGTGTTAGTCTCATTAGACTGCTCATTCAGTTCATCGATCTCAGCCGTGCCGGTAGGGTGGCCATAGCTGTGAAGGTACTTCTGATGATTCAAGTATTCGTCTCTGGTAAGGTTGTTGTCCCAATTGCCGGAAATCATCCCGATAGCACAAATTATAATATAAACAGCCACCACGCCGATGGCGACCGTTTTTCTGGATACATTGAAGCCGTTCGGAGTGGATTTGAGTTCGAGCGTCTCCGGTACCGGACAGACATCGAGACAGCTAAGACAGGTGGTGCATTCGTCGGAGACGACACTAACGACTTTGTCCACCTTGATGTTTGAAGGACAGACGTTGGCACATTCGGCACAGTCGATACACGAAGATACGTTACGACGGATCTTGAATGGTCGCAATAAGGAGAGTACGCCCAGGAGCGCACCGTATGGACACAAGTACCGGCACCAGAAGTTGCGCACGAAGAAAGAGAGTGCAAAGAGTACGATCAGCGTCCACAGCACGAACGACGAGATGTCGGCGAAGAAATAGTACATCTTGACATCGGCCACCAGGTTGTAGTCGCTGTCCAAAAAGCTCTTCAGAGATGCGGCCGTCATCAGAAAGAAGATAGCGTAGACGAAGAAGGCTAAGAGCAGATACTTGATACTCCTGAGCAGGTAGTCCAGAAAGCGTGGGAGTTTCATCTTGCGACCGAACAGTTTCTCCGACCAGTCGCCCAGTGACTCTGAAAGCAAACCGACCGGACAAATCCACGAACAGAATGATTTACCGAACAGTAGCGACACTACCAGGATGGCGATAAGGATGAAGAATCCCGCCGGATGGGCCGGATGTATCTCGCCGGTGAGCAAGAAGTGGTAGATGCTCATCAACGAGCTGATGGGCAGGAACGCCTCCGCGCCCGGCGGACGAGCAACCCATGTTGCCAACCCGCCCGACTCCAGATAGCGCACGAAGTAATGAAACTCGATCCCGATCCAGAGACAGACGAGAACGAAAGCGACCTGAACGGCCAGGCGATACTTACCGATCGGCGCCTCGAGGCGACCGCTTTTCGTCTGACTGCTATAGGGCACTGCAACCGTGGTCTCGATGTCGCCGTCCATACAATCCTCGAATGGTATCCTCAATTCCCGGTCGTTCCGGCCGCCACCGCCTCCTGACGGATACCGCCTCGCACGCCAATCGTATGCACCTCAATCGGCACGTGCGGCATGCTCCGTTCGCGCGCCTGTAAGACAGCGTCGGTGATCCCGCCGCAGCATGGGACCTCCATCCGCAGCACAGTGATGCGACTCGGCTTCGCCTGCTGGAAGATCGCTTGCAGTTTCTCGCAGTAGAAGTTCAAATCGTCAAGCTTGGGACAACCGACCAGTATGGCTCTTCCCTGCAAATACCGAGCGTGGAAATCCGGCACCGTGAACGGCACACAGTCGGCACAGACCACCAGGTCAGCGCCCTGTAAGAACGGCGCACCGGGCGGCACTAACATTAACTGGATCGGCCAGTGGCCCAACAGCGAGGGGCAAACCGGCTGGGATACGTTGGTCGGGGTTGTGGACGGTGCTGCTACCGGTGTCGCCACCGGCGCCGTGAATTGTCTCATGGCCGAACCGGGGCAGCCACCGGTCGGTGGCGCAGCGGGCAAGGGTTGGATCATGCGGGCCAGGTGCTGCTCTACAGCTTTCTCATTGAAAGCCACCGCCTCACGCTCCTCGATCGTCAACGCACCCTGGGGGCACTCACCCAGACAGGCGCCGAAACCGTCGCAGAGAATATCACTCACCAGTTTCGCCTTGCCGTCGATGATCTTAATCGCGCCTTCGTCACAGGCTGCTACGCAATCTCCGCAACCATCACACTTTTCTTCGTCTATCAAGATTATTTTTCTTACGGTCATGCTTTCTCCTCGGGCAAAACTATTGTCGTTTTCAAGAGTATACGACATGGGTCCATATATCCCCTTGACTGAAGTCAAGCGCAGGACGGCCTTCGCGAGTTGTTACAGTAGGGCGAGGGTTGATAAGACTGCTAAGGGCAAGGACTGTACGAGCTTATGTTGGCAATATCGGTCTACTTTTCAGGAAGGCAGTTGGCGGAAAAACTCCTCACGACGTTCCTTCGGCACTGAACCGCTGGGTATATTGAGTACTTCGACCGTGATCGGGCGAGTGCCCCGGATGGCAATGATGTCATTCGGCTTGACCTGGTAAGCCGGTTTTACTCGGCGGTTATTGACATGGACAAGACCGTTCCGGGCCAGTTCCTTGGCGATGGTACGGCGTTTGATCACGCCGACGGTCGAAAGAAAGTCATCGATACGCATCAGTTCAACAGGCGCTTCTCAATGAAGGTCTCGGCTTTGATCTGCTCGATCCACTTGTCGACTAACCGTCCGGTCTTGTCCTGGCGGGCAAGTTCCTTGATGGTATCGTAGTCATCATTCAGGGTATATTCTTTTTCCGCCTGGTACTCAAGCAACTTGAGAATATGCAGTCCGTACTGGGTCGCTACCGGACCTCGCAGTTCGCCCGGCGTTTTCCAGCCGGCCACGGCGGATGCAAACTCAGGCGGCAGGTTGGTCAGTGCAAACCAGCCCAATTCACCCCCTTGAGCACGGGTTTCGTTGTCGGCGGAAAATATCTTAGCTGTTTCTTCAAACGATGCGCCTTCGCGTACGGCTTGCAGCAACGAATCAGCCAGAGCAGCGGTGCGGATGGTGTCATCGGCCGATGGCAGTACGGCCACAAGCAGGTGTCGTAGCCACAGTCGATCATCACGTTTGCCCTCGCACTTGATTACATGAAAGCCAAAGGGTGTACGCACTACGCCCGAGATATCACCCACCTGTAACTGAAAAGCGGGGCGGGCGAATTCCTCCACGACATCGTCACGGGAGATCCAGCCCAGGTCACCGCCATTATCGCCGGCGCCCAGCGACGAATGTTCCTGAGACACGGCGGCGAAGTCAGCACCGTCAAGAATCCGTTGACGCAAGCGCGTTACGAGTTCCTTTACGGAATCCACGACTTCCGGAGACGGCGGGATAGTGAGGACGATATGAGCCATTTTAACTGCCTCCGGTTGGACCGGGATGGAGTCACGAAACTGCTCGTAGAACCGCTCGACTTCGTGCCGCGAAATCGAGACGCCGGACAACTTCCTCTGGATGAATCGCTGTTTGAGCATCTGATTCTTGACTTCAGACTGGAACCGCTTCCTAAGATCGCGGAGCGTGAGTCCCTCCGCAGCTACGGCGTCGAGAAAAGCCTGCTCGGAGGGGAAGTTTTTCGAAATGGCTGCGATGCGTTCGTCAAGGGCCTGATTGACCTCATCATCGCGCACGCTTATGGCGGTATCCTTGCGCGCGGCAATCAGGAAGAGTTGATCGGAGATCATCTGATCCAGCACCTCGAACTGAAACTCCTCCAATTCGCGCTCGGTTTTGGGTTTTTCCCCCGTTTGCAGCGCCACGAACTGGATCTGTCCGGCCAGTTCTGAAGCCAGTATGACCTGATCACCGACGATGGCCACTATCTTGTCGACCGGTTCGCGCTGGCCACGACCCGCCGCCGCCACCAATGACAGCGCGATCACCCAAAAGAGGGATCGTCGCCAGGTGATCGAAAGGGATTTGCCTTTATGAGCCTGACTGTTCCTCATCAGGATACTTGTCCATATTTATCGTGCCCCACAAGGCGTCCTCATAGATCTCGGTGGTGGTTTCCTGGCTATGCTGTTCGATCCAGGCCGCAAAAGCCTGCTGTTCATTCTGCCGGGTCAGCTTCCGAAAAATATCTCGCTTGACGCCAAGATAATCCTTCAACTCGGACTCGATCATGTCGACCACCCAGAAGATGGAGTACTTGCCTCGGGTCACCACCGGCCCACCAATAGTCCCCACCGGGGTTTTGCGTGCCAGGTCGTAGATTTCCGGATACTTTATGCGGGTGATATAACCAAGATCCCCCTCGAGGGCGCGTTTGCCCGGACGTTCCGATAGTTCTAGGGCCATCTCTCTGAATTTCGCTTCGCTCTTGATTTTCTTCTTGAGGTCAAGCGCCTTCAATTCGTCGGCCAGGAGAATCTCATAGACATGATACGTGGCCGGATTGGTGAACTCGTCCGGATGCTTATCATAGTACATGCGGATGACGCCATCGTCGGGCGGCGGCGGCTCTGGTATCGAGTCGCTGCGCATCATATCAGCCATAGTGTACTCTTTGAACAGCCTGAGCTTGCGGATCACCTGTGGGTCGCTGTCGAGCCCCCGTCGGTGAGCCTCGGTCACCAGGACATCGGTGCGTTTGATGGCCGAGATGACCATGGCTAATGAGTCATAGCTATCCAGATCGGGTCGCATGTTGGAGGGTAGTATCTGGATTTCGGTCAGGTACTCCAGGACCGTCATTTGGCCGCCTTCCCATGAACCGAGTATCAACTCCCGTTCATTGCGGTCAAGCTGCTCCAGATCGAAATCGTTCCTGGGAAGCGTCTCCAGGAGCATTGGTGGGTACATCTGAGAGCGCTTGTGCAACAGGTAGGTGCAAGTGGTGGTGTCAATCGTCACCGGGTATTTCTCGCTGATCTCATCGAAGAATTCCCGCTGGCACACGTACTGTTTGCGCTGGATAATCTGCTGCCTCAGATCGACCTTCATAGACCTGAACTCACGGCGTTGCTCGTTCGGCAGCTTGTCCACCAGCTTGATCAGATGATAACCGAGATTTGACTGGACCGGCGGGGATAGTTCCCCCGGTTCCATCTTGAAGGCCACTTTCTGCACCTCGTCCACCAGCGCCCCCCACGTGAAATAGCCCAGGTCCCCCTTGTTTCTCTTGGCTGAGGGATCAATTGAGTATTCATAGGCGAGCTTCTCAAAACTTTCACCGCTCGTGAGACGCTCAAGAATAGCCTGGGCCGTATCGTAGTCGCTCACCAGGATATGCGAGGCGCGAATCTTGTATTCAAGATGGTCCCAGAAATCACTGACTTCGGCATCACTGACCGAGGCCTTATCCACAACTTCCTTCTGGTACAACATATCGATGACAAACTTATCCTTGTTCGCCAGCACTACCTGGGCCAGTTCTTGTGATCTGTCGATACCAAGTTCGTAAGCAGCCTGGATGAGCAAACGGATTACAATCAGACTGTCCAGCCGCTCCTGCTTCTTATCGAATTCGTCCTGAGCGCTGCCAAAGGCATAATACGCCACCGGGTAGAAGTTCTCAAACTCCTCGGACGTAATCTTGTAGTCGTCCACAACTGCAACCGTCCGACCACCCGAGCCGCCACAACCCGACAGTAAGGCCGCCAGGGCCGTAATCAGAATTAATATCGCTACTTTACCTGCTTGCATCATTCAAAACCTACCTTTGATTCATCATCCTATCTTCTACAAGGCACACACCATCCGGTTCCTCCATCTGGAGGATCGGGAGCAGACAGTATATGATATGCAGCCTGAATTGCCAAGTTCTTTTGCCGATTGGGAATATGGCGGGGTGGGCTACTCGTAATCTGCTTCCAGGTAACCCATTGTCTGCGACTGACGGCTGATTTTCTGCGTCAGTTTCTTAGTGAATTTCAAGGCCGAATTCTCGCCATACACTTTCAGCATGTGGTTCATGGCGATTACTTCGGAGATGACGGTGATATTCTTCCCGGGTGATATCGGCACTTTAACCACCGGCAACTCGCATCCGAGCACCGTCGTAAGCTTGTCCTCGATACCCAGCCGTTCATAGTCCTCGGTGTCCGACCACAATGTCAGATTGACCTCGACCTCGATTCGTTTCTGCATACGGATAGCGCGTATACCGAACAATTCCTCAATGTCTATGATTCCCACACCCCGGATTTCCATATGGTGTCCGAGCAGTTCGGAACTGGTGCCGATGATAACATCGGGCGCCGTGCGCGTTATTTTGACGATATCATCCGCCACCAGGCGATGGCCGCGTTCGACCAGGTCCAGCGCCACCTCCGATTTGCCGATCCCGGACTTGCCGGTGTACAACAGACCCACGCCGTAGACATCGACCAGCGAGCCGTGGACATTGATGGTGGGAGCAAACTGCAGATCAAGATAGGCGGACAGTCGATTGGTCAATTCCGCCGTGGTCAGGCGACTGGAGAACACTGCCGTACTGTGCTCGTCGGCCTCCGCAAGGAATTCACTCGGCGGGACAAAACCCTTGGATATGATGACCATCGGTACATCTTGCTCAAACAGCAGACTGGAGACCTCTCTCAGTCGTTCCGGCGCGAGATTACGAATATATGCGAGTTCCGTCTCGCCCAGCACTTGTACCCGTTCACCGACAAACCGCTCAAAGAATCCGGTGAGTGCCAGCCCGGGTCGATGCAATTCCGGACTGGTAATGACCTTCCTCATTCCCGCCTCAGCATTGAGAAGGGTGAGTTCCAGGTCCTGGTTACGCGAACTGTAAAACTTGTCAACAGTGATACTGGACATACGCAATCAATATACAGGGGCGCCCAGGTGGAGCAAGCAAGAAAAACCAAGAATGAAGCCCCGCAGGGGGCGGGCTTCTCACAAGCAGGCCGTTTAATGACTGGTCTCAGTCGGAGATAATCAGTTGTCGATCATCTCGCGGAGTTCGTCGAGTTCATGCTTCAGTTCGTAGCGCAACTCCTTTTGCATATCCAGCATTTCCTTGCGAAGCCTCTTCATCTCACGCTTGAGTTTCCTGCTATCGAAATCGTCCGGATCGAAGTAGCCGGTAACCATCGGAGTTCGCAGACTCGGAATGCGGATACTCAAATCATGGTCCGGGTAGTCCAGTGCATCAAGCACATCCAAGCGACGCAGGCCGAACAGACCGTCAAAGCCATGGAAGATGTCACCGTATCGAGAGCCGCCAGGCGACTCACCGACCTCGGCTTTCGCAGTCAACTCGGCTTTGTCACGTATCACGGTGATACTGACCTGGTCGCCCGGGTCGGTGTCGAGTATATACTCGACCACGTCGCCGGCGTCACGCATCTGGTCGGTATCAATCGAGATGATAACATCGCCGGCTTTCAATCCGGCATCTGCAGCCGGCGAATCTTCCTCAACTTCCCGGATCAGGGCGCCGCGACCTCGGTCGACTCCGAAGAACTCGCCCAGTTGATCGGTGAGATCGCTGAGTTGAACGCCGATATAGGAGTGGCTCCGTCCGAAGGGTGTCCTGTAATCATAACTGTACTGAAAACGCCAGTCCAGATCATGTCGGCCGCGGGGTCGTTTGGCCAGTTTGACCTGAACATCAAGCGCTTTGCCGTCACGGATCAGACCGATTGTGATCTGGTCCCCCTCCCCATGCTCAACCAGCATATCGACCAGATCGTCGTAATCGGTGATGCGCTCACCGTCGATCGAGACAATAATGTCGTCGTTTTCCAGTCCGGCCTCTTCCGCCGGGGAGTCATCGACCACTTCATTTACGATAACACCGTATTTGACCTCAAGATCGAAGGCCCCAGCCAACTCATAGTCGACCGACTGCGTCACCACACCGAGCCAGGCGCCGCGGTCGGATCGATAGCTTTTGGCAACGGCGGCGCCGAACACCAGTGCGGTCAGGGCCAGC
>DAOVOW010000161.1 GCA_030629485.1 bacterium | reverse complement strand
GTTGGCAGGTCTGCGGACAGACCTACCCTACGGGATGACTCGTAATCACCACCGATTCTGTTAAGCGAACATGAAAATACACAAAACGAACTCATTTGCACGCCACATTTGGCCCACAGCGTGGGGCTTGTTAAAAAAGGTCCAATTCCTGTCATTGCGAGCGACCGAAGGCACTTATGCCGTTAGGAGCGCGGCAATCTCATCCTCCAGGTCACCCAACAAATTGAGATTGCCACACCCGGCATTGCGAGCCACTTGTAGCCGGCGGGTTCGCAATAACACAGACGAGGGTTTATCAACAAGCCCTAAGCCCGGGAGCACCAGGCGTGCGCCACCCTTCGACTCCGCTCAGGATGACGCCTTGGCGTCCGACGGGCAAACGAGGGCGTTTGCCGCCCACATTGTGATGATGGCACGAAAAAAAGCGGGAGACGAGGCTCGAACTCGCGACCAACAGCTTGGAAGGCTGTGACTCTACCAACTGAGTTACTCCCGCTGGCTGTCTATTATACTATCGGTTGCACATCGTAGGCGGCGTATATTCACATGCGCCGCCGTGGGATCCGGCTTGACCGGGCGGCAGATGTGGACATCCGCCGCGCACGATCTCTATACTAGCTATAACGGGAGATTTGGCAAGTGGTTTTTTGCCCCTCGCGATATCGAACACCGCCAGCGGCATCAAGCCGCTCGACATCGCCGACCTGCTGTATCTCATCGATTACATGTTCCGTGGCGGCCCGGAATCGCTGCCGTGTCTGTGGGTGCGCCGCCGGCTACTCGATCGGCAAGTTCCCACCGGCATCGAGCTTTATCAAATACACATCGGACAATCCCGCGCCGAAGGAATAAGTATAACCTGCCACGATGCAACCGCCGTCGCTGGTTGGAGCAACCGACTGTGCGGTTTCGCCGAGATCTCCCCCAACCGTTCTGATCCAGACGGTTGTACCCGAAGCATTGATCTTGATTATGTAGGCATCGGCGAATCCAGTGGGTGTTGACATTGTGAAGCCCGCTACGCAGCACCCGCCGTCATTGGTCGGGGCGACTGCGTAGCCTCGGTCGATACTGGTGCCGCCATAGGTTCTTGTCCACAGAGTATCTCCGGCGGCATCGATCTTCACCACGTATACATCGGGTCCGTTACCAAACGATTCCGTTCGGCCCACTATGACAAACCCACTGTCGGTGGTCGCGGCAATCGCGTGGCCGTAGTCCCAACTTCCACCGCCGTAGGTTCGGGTCCAGACAGTGTCTCCGGCCGCATCCGTCTTTATCACGTAAACGTCGATGTCCCCGGCGCCAAACGAGTTAGTGTGACCGGCCACCACATAGCCACCGTCGCCAGCCAAAGCGACTGATTCACCATAATCGTCCTGTAAACCGCCGTAGGTCCTAGTCCAGGCGGTATCACCGAAAGCGTTGATTTTGATGAGGTAGACATCTGCTGCGCCGGCGCCATACGAGGCCGTCTTGCCGACTATGATATAGCCGCCATCGTCGGTCGGTGCGACTGAGTATGCCAGGTCGTCGTCGGTGCCGCCATAGGCTCGCGTCCAGATGGTGTCACCAAGAGCATCAGTCTTTATGAGATAGGCGTCAGTGCCTCCGGCGCCGATTGAGTTGGTTTCGCCCGCAATTATGAAACCACCATCGCTGGTTACGGCGACTGAGTAACCGATATCGTCGGAGCCGCCATCGTGCGCTTTCGTCCAGAGCGTATCACCGGCAGCATTCGTTCTTATTAGGTAGACGTCGGGGCCGTTGCCGCCGAAGGATCTGGTCGAGCCAGTGACAACGTAGCCGTGGTCACCGGTGACCGCAACCGAATACCCTTGATCGCAACCGGTACCGCCGAAAGTTCTCTCCCATACCCGGTTCGTTCCACCGCCGTTATTGTTAACGGGGTTGTCATCACCGCAACCGCCCATGATCAGCAATAGCCCAACAACCGCCGTCTGTAAAATAATTCTCACCTGACACCTCCAATAATCGGAATGATCTGGCTCAGAGTATATCGAACTATAACTGGCATGTCAAGTCAGCGAGACCCTGTTTCCTCCGTTACCGGCACGTGGCGTTGTCGCAAACCGGCAGCGGGTGATTTTCCCCGCGTTCCCGCATCAGGCACAATTATCTTCTTGAAAAAGGTTATTGAATGTATAAGATTAGGAAGTTCGTTGATGCATGATGAAGACCTATGACAACATACTCGAGCTCGTCGGTCGCACACCCTTAGTGCGGTTGCGTACCGGTATTCCGGAGAACGGGCCGGAAGTGTATGCCAAACTCGACTTTCTCAACCCGACCGGTTCCGTCAAGGACCGAATGGCCCTGCACATCATTCGCAAAGCGATGGACGAGGGTCGGCTCAAACCGGGCGACACCGTGGTCGACAATACTTCCGGCAATACCGGCGCGTCGATGGCGATGGTCTGTCAGGTGCTGGGCTTGAAGGCGGTGGTGACGACACCCGTTAAGACGAGCAAGGAAAAAACCGACCTGATTAGATCGTTTGGTGCGGAGGTGATCGTCACACCGGAGACAATGCACGACGACCCCAAGGGCTTTTACATGGTTGCACGCCGACTGGCAAAGGAAAACGGCTGGTTCGACCTCAACCAGTACAACAGCCCGGAGAACATCGAAGCACACTACCTGACAACGGGTCCGGAAATATGGGAAGACACCGACGGCAGGATCACACATTTCGTGTGCGGTATCGGCACCGGAGGGACGTTCTCCGGAGCAGCTCGTTTCCTGAAGGAGAAAAACCCGAACATCAGGGCGGTGGCGGTTGACCCGGAAGGATCTATTTTCGCCGACCTGATAAACGAAAGCAGGATTACCGAGGCGAAACCATACAAGGTGGAAGGGATCGGTACCGATGTACCGACTGACGCTATGCTTCCCGAACTGGTCGATGAGGTCATTACGGTATCCGATCGTGACTCGTTCCTGCGAGCACGTGAAGTCACCAGACGCGAGGGTATCTCGGCTGGTGGTTCTTCGGGCAGCGTAGCCTGGGCCATGGAACAGGTAGCGCGGGAAGCTGCACCGGAGGCTCTTATCGTGGGCATTTTTGCCGATGGTGGTATAAAGTACTTGAGTAAGTGTTTCAATGACGACTGGATGACCCAACACGGGTTCCTGCCGGATTCGGAGGTCGGCTCTTGAAGACAATTGTTGCTGTAATGTCTCTGCTGCTCATTCTCACATCCGGCGCAGTCGGCGAGCCCTCCGAGGAAGCAGCCAGGCCTGGCCGATTAGTATACTCAGAACAGGTGTTTGACTTCGGGCATGTGGGCATCGATTTCATGCTGTTTCATACCTACTATATCGTCAACAACGGTTCCGAACCGGTACCAATCAAGAGAGTTGCGACCTCCTGCGACTGTTCACATATCAGGACCACCGACTCACAAATCGACCCTGGTGACACTGCCTTCTTCCACCTGGATTTCTTGACTCGCAACTACTATGGGCCAACGACCAAGTCGGCAACGGTGGAACTGGATGACCCTGAATACCCCGAAGTTAAGTTCTACTATCTTTCAACCATCGGGCAATGGTACGGCAACCTCAAACCCAAGCCGTTTTCGCTGTTTTTCCTGCCGGGTGCGGGCGCAAAGAATGTCACGCTGAAGAACCGAGCTTTCGATCAGATTAGTTGGGAACTTGTTGACTGCGGTGACACGACGTTCGACATCGATTTGGTTAAACCAAAGGCGGCACGGGGTGAAATCTTAACTATCAGGGTTACCCCGGCGGAGGGTTTAGCGTCCGGTACGTATTCATCCAGTTTCACTTTGCACGTCACGACGGCGAAGGATCAGAAGCCGGTGATTCTGACGATTCCCGTGAAAATCGTAAAGTACTAACGCAAGTTCCACCGTCTCCTGGTCGACAAAACAATTAGCTTGACACCGGCCACAGACCGGTCATACCTTGAATGTGACGAGGGTGACTCTCTGCTGTCCCTGGGTAGTTTTCTAGCCCCCTCTACCCAACCAGACGAGCACCCTCTTTTTCTTGGCATCTGTTTTTGGCATTGAAAAAGCCGCCCGGTCGGACGGCTTGTGACAATCGATCTAAAGCCTATGCCGGCTTTTCGGCCTTCACGATACAGTCAACCGGACAGACTTCGACACACTGCGGACCGTCATCCTGGTCTTCACATTCGTTGCAGGTATCCGGATCAATGACGAATATATCATTCTCGGTAATCGATTCGGTGGGACACTCCGGCGTGCAGAGACCGCAGGCAGTGCATTCATCGGTTATGAACATAGCCATTTCAGTTTCCTCCAACACAAAGTTAATCGTTCAATTCGCGGGGGAATATAGTCGAATCAAAAGGTAATTCAAGAGAATTTTTGGGAAAAAATGTGTGGTGCTGTTATTCTCTTTGCGCCTGATATATGCAGCAAAAAAGCCATCCCCGAACGAATCGGGGATGGCTGCTTGTTCGAAAACTAGCGCGCTCAGGAACGCAGCACTGCCAGCCCTTACGGACAATCAGCGCAGTCGCAACGACAAGGCGTCGGACCCTGATTGAACATATAGTCGACCAGGTAGACGAGGTCGGAGATGTCGATATCCTCGGGGCCATCGACACCGTTTCCATCGTCACTACAGTCGACGTTAGCCTCTGCCCAGCACGTCGGCGCCGGACCACCGGTGAACATGTAATCGACCAGGTAGACCAGGTCGGATATGTCGATCTGATCGGCCGCATCCATGTCGATGTTGCCCCTAATCGGCGGCATGCAGCATGACGGGGCTTCGATAATCGTGGTCATGATGTCGGTCTGCCAGTCAACCACGATGTACGGGTAGACCGTTCCACTGTCAGGCGGCAGTACCGACCGCATGCTGAGTTGATCTCCGGCATCGAGAGTTTGATTGCCGTTGTCCCCCCAGCCCTGCCAGATGTACAGCCGGCAGAAGGTCGGATACACTTCGTGGAAGAAGGTCCCCAGCGGATAGTCGGCAAATGTAAACGGCTCCGCCATAGGACGTCCACACATGTAATCCATGTAGACGGTGTCGCCGCCCTCTTCCGGTACCAGGACGAGCGTACCGGTCACTTCCTCGACGTGCTTCCAGAGGACTGAATCCTCCATGTACAGGCCCCTGAACATCAGGGTATCACAGTAACTGAGGACACCGTCGCCGTTGTCGAGCCACTTATCGGCGTGCCACAGGTCGCAGTAATTCGGCCGCAACTCATGCCACATGGTCCCGGTTGGGTCTCCATGAATGGGCCGGTAGCCGTCGATGTTGTGGTCGTACTCATTTATGTACGGATCCGGTAGCGGCTTGGTGAGAATGTCGGTCTCCACCGCTTCAACATGAACGTTCCACACAGTACCCCATTCGTCGCGGATTATTATGACATCGCACGAGTCAAGAATACCCGTACCGTTGTCGACCCAGCCCGTGATCTGGTACGGCTGACCGAACCAACTCATGCGTGGATAGGCCTTCTGCCAGTAGCTGCCGATCGGTTGCGTAATCGGGGCGATCATCGAATTAGGATCGAGCCCTTCAAGGT
>DAOVOW010000086.1 GCA_030629485.1 bacterium | reverse complement strand
ATAAAGTACTAGAGCCCCAGCTCATTTTTCGCTGATCATGTAAATCAACTATTACTAATAATAAGTGCTTCCAGGCCATAGTCAAGAAGCCTGGCTTAACCGATAGCTTGCTCGGTGGATCAATTTTTGCCTGCGAAAGGCCATTATTGAGGGCCCGCCGATTCGATATTTGATGTGAGCAGTAGAATTGTTGTGCTTAAGCCTTAAGATCTTCTAGTTTTCTTGAGATTCCGCTTTGCCCAGTTGGGATTTTAGATAGCTATTGTCAGGTTCAAGCTCAAGCCCCGAGCGATACGCAGCGCTCGCGCTCTCACGATCACTCATCAGCATATACGTGTCGCCGATTTCTGAGTAGCGGGGCCGGGGGTCGGTATGACTCCTCGAGCGCCCGCCACCAGAGCGGCGCTGACGCAGGTCGTGCAACGAAGAACATCAATCACCACCACCGTCTTGTCGTTGATTTCGTCGCCGGAGAATGGAATCGGCGTCAAGTACAGTTGTACGTTCATAGGAGGATCCTAACGGTGCGAGCCGTCCTTGTAAAATGGTGGCTTGACCACGTGCGCAGCAAACCGCTTGTTTCGGATAGCTACCTCCAACTCCGAACCGACCTTGGCGTAGCCGCGCGGAACGTAGCCGAGGGCGATAGGCTTTTGCAGCGAAGGTGAGAAAGTCCCTGAGGTCACCTTGCCGACCGGTTGTCCGTCAACGAGGAGATCGTAGCCATGGCGGGGAAAAGCGCGCCCCTGAACTTCCAGACAGACCAGTCGCCGCTTCGGTTTCTCCGCCTTGGTTTGGGCGACAACGTCACGACCAACGAAATCAGTATCGAGGTCAACGATCCAGCCGAGTCCGGCCTCGATGGGATTGGTGGACTCATCGATGTCGTTCCCATACAAAGCCATCTTCATCTCCAGCCGCAGGCTGTCACGCGCGCCTAAGCCGATCAGTCGAAGATCGTAGCGCCTTCCGACCTCGGTTATTGCCTGCCAAAGAGTATCGGTGTGCTGCGGCGGGATATACAATTCGAAACCGTCCTCACCGGTGTAGCCGGTTCGGGAGAACAGAACTTCGCAGCCTGCAATCTCAGCCGTGGCTGACGTGTAGAACGCCATATCGGCAAGGTCGTGCGCCGTCAGTTCCGAAAGAAGTTTCTCGGCGTTCGGTCCCTGTATCGCCAGCAGGCTGGTCTGGCCGGATCGGTCGACCAGTTTCACATCGCCGTCGAGGTGCGACTCAAGCCAGGAAAAATCCTTGGCGATGTTGGCCGCGTTGACCACCAGCAGGTAGCGGTCGGCCAGCCGATAGACCAGCAGATCGTCGACAATACCGCCGTCTGCTTTGGTCATGCAACTGTATTGAATCTGCCCGACTTCAAGGGCGGCAACGTTGTTGGTGGTAACGTGCTGCAGGAAAGCGAGGCTGTCACCCCCGGTCACTTCAAACTCCCCCATGTGGGACAGATCGAACAGACCGACGTTCTCACGCACGGCCAGATGTTCTGCGGTGATCCCCTGATATTGGACAGGCATTATGAAGCCGGCGAATTCAACCATCTTGGCGCCGGCCTCGACATGGTATTTGAAAAAGGCGGTCTTGACCGCCTGCGTTTCGGTCTCAGTCATCTGTGTTACCCTCTTGCGTACGTTACAAGCCAGAGCTACCGGCGTAATTAAGAGCGATCAGGGGAAAAGTCAATATCTTAGTTGCTCTTTACCGCTTGCCGACCACCAGAGCGCCGTATAGATTCACCCGGTGTGAGTGCTCACGAACCTTGATTCGAAGCAGGTAGGACAATGCCGGAATTGCCCGAAGTAGAAACGGTTGTCAGAGGACTCCGTGACACTATCATAGGCGAGACGATTGCGCAGGTGCAGATCCAGGCTCCGCCCGCTTCAACTGTCGTAGCCGAGTCGCTCAAACCGGCGACGTTCGCCTCACTCTTGACAGGACGCAGGATTCTCGAGGTGTCTCGTCGCGGCAAGAACATTCTGATACAACTGTCCGGGAATCTCACACTCTGGGTGCATCTCAAGATGACCGGCCACTTCTTCTATCGACCAATCTCCGATCCGGTGGACAAACATGATTTGGTACTCTTCGATTTCGAGTCGACCAGGCGCGGCAAGGGCAACGGCTTTCATTTGCGTTTCAATGACTACCGCCGGTTCGGCCGCCTGCGGCTGTACCCGGATAACGAATTGTGGCAGCAGAAGGGGTTGGCCACGCTCGGGCCGGAACCTGCTGAACTTTCGGCGGATGATTTCGTAATGATGTGTCGTCGTCGCCCCCGCATGTTCAAGCCTGCCCTGCTGGATCAGACGTTCATCGCCGGCCTGGGCAATATCTATGCCGATGAATCGCTGCACGCCGCCCGCATCCACCCGAGGCGGCTGACCAGTTCGCCGTCGCGACGGAAACTGATCGAACTGCACGGACACATCCAGAAGCTGCTTGAGAGAGCTATCCGCCTTATGGGCACTTCGGTCGACAGCTATGTCGGCGTCAACGGTCAGACCGGCTCGTTTCAGAAGTATCTGCGCGCCTACAACAACGAGGGCAACCCCTGCCATTTCTGCGGCCGGAAAATCGTGCGAGAGAAGATCGGCTCACGTTCGGCTCACTACTGCCCGCACTGTCAGAGGCTGTGAAGGCAGTGTCTGTTTAGGTGCCGTTCATTTGGAAGTATCCGTTATTCGCATGGTGGCGCAGCATCATTCGGTAGTGGGTCAGTTTCATTTTTCCAATTTCCTTAATATATTGACAAATCTCTGGTGATGTAGTACCTTGCGCGTATGCAAAAGCGCTCACGCAAGAAGAAACGGCCCGACGTTAATGAGTTGGCAGCCGATATCGTCGATCAGGCAACAAACGAAGAACCAGAAGACGACAAAACCGAAGAGCCGGAAGTCGACGACGGCAAGAATCCGGCAGCGGTTGCACTTGGTCGGTTAGGCGGACTCAAGGGGGGTAAGGCAAGGGCCAAGAAGCTGACCAAGAAGCAGCGATCCGAGGCCGCAAGAAAAGCGGCGCTTGCGCGTTGGAAAAAGCACGACGACAATTCAGATGGCCAATAACTCCCCCACTAAGACCAGTTTTTTAGCCGTTCCCAGTCCACTTTCTTTCCTTCCTCAATACCATGCCTTGGATTATCACAAAACACGTCTGACCTCGGGAATCCAACCACACGCGAGGTGTCCCCACCTTCACTGAGTCCTATAACGCCCTGTCGGGCAGTGACATACACCGTCGTTGCGTTAACGGTGACGACATGACGGATTCTAGCAAGACCGTCAGCGTCTCTTAGAATGACTCTATTCTGGCTCATAGCGAACCTCCTTTCTACGCGCAAATATAGCGTATTGCTAATCAGCTTCAAAAAAAAGTCCAATCAGTTGTTGACAACGCATAATGCATAGCGCATTATTGCGACATGTTAAACCTATGTCGCAATACCGAAGGAGGTAAACCTTGGGAACTGTAAATGGAGATGCGGCTAAGAAGACGGTTCCGCCATATGTCTCATGGCGGACATTCGTCAACTTCTTGGACAGCCTGAAGGTTGCTGTTCCGTCTCGTATTGATCGAAGTATCGTTCCATCTATGTCGGGCGGTAATTGGTCCTACCTGATAGGAGCGTTGCGCTTCATGCGCCTCGTCGATGGGGATGACGTGCCATTAGAGATGCTAAAGTTGTTGGCAGCTTCAACTGGTAATGAGCGAAAGGAACATTATCGCAAGCTATTCGAGTCGACGTATGGTTTCTTGCTTGAAAACGGCGTCGAGATAGCGCAAACAACGCCCGATCAGCTTCAGAAGGCCTTGCAGGAGGCGGGGGCTACCGGTGACACCGTTACCAAGTGCCGGTCGTTCTTCTTGTCACTTGCGAAAGACGCCGGTATTGAACTCTCCCCATATTTGAAGCGGGTGTCACGTCAAGCCCGTACCGCTAGGAAGCGAACCACCAAAAAACACACTGGTTCTTCGCAGCGGAGAGAGGGCAGTGACGTATCTCAGAATGAGATACCCCAAGAACAGTCGCCGCAAGAAGTATTGTACAGCATCTTAGACCCGGAAATCATGTCAGACGAGGAACAGAAGGCCGTCTGGACTCTGATGATGTATTTGAAAAAGCAGGAGATGAATACATGAAGAACGGTCCAAGGATGGCAGTTCACCCTTGGACCTAATCTTATGAGGGGCCAGTCTGGTGACAGTCTCAGGGTTTGCACCTGATGGCTGCTGGTTCAATCCCGGCTGGCTCCACCAGAAATCAGCGGGTGTCGCTTAATAGGAAAAGCGTGGGACCGCCCATTCCTAAGCTGCGGGTTCGATTCCCGCCACCCGCTATATTAAATATCGGTCCTTATACGGGTTTATGCAAGAGAAATATGCTTGAGCGGTCAAGAAAGTCTCATTGAAATCAGGCTTCAGCTTCTTCTAAGATTCGCCTAATCCGCTTGTTGCGTGTAAGTCCATTTGCAATCATGGCAGGTACTTGTTGACTCTTCTCCTTCAGGTAGGCTTGAAACTGCTGCTTCTCTTTCCGTAGAGCCTTTTGAACAAAGGCGGTGACTTGAACTTTCTCGATTTTGTGGTATTTGACATCCATGATTTGAAAGCCCGTAATCTGATTGCTGAAGTACCCTCTCTCCACCAACAGAACGTCATCAACTTCTTCACAGAAGGACGGCTCATTAGTTCCTAAGCTAATGTGAAGCACGTCAGCTTCTTCATTGAAGTCAAAGGTAACTTTTAGGTCTTTCACGTTTGTCATCCTACCTTTTTATTCGGTTCGTTGAATAGAATGTCTTAATCCTTTTTTGTTTTCCGATCCTATGTACTATAACGCAAAGATAGTGATTCTTGTGCGGCACCTTTACACCAGGGCGCAAAAAGATATCACTGAACTTTCTGTATAGAAGTTGAGCATTCGGATTCTTGCGGCTTGGCCTGCTTTCCGATGGCGCTTTTACGGTCTTCTTGATCTTCTCGAAGTTATACGCAAGGAATTCCCGTTCTGGTTTCTTGATTTTGAATTCCCATACCTCTCTTTCCAGAATGACAGTCTTGCCGGAGCTATCCTTGAGGCGACAGATTCCTTTCTTGTCGAATTTAGGACCACTCTCCATTCAAAAAACCCATGCCGGGACACTATTCAACAAAAACGTATTGACATGACCACCACTAATTTACTCAATCCTCTTCATCTGTCAAGCGGTTTTTCGTAATGGGTGATTGCTGTAAATCCTCAAACTGACCCACTACCCATCATTCTGGTTGTGTCAGGCCGAAGTTGTAGTATATTAGATGTAGAGGATCACTATGGCATCAATAGACGCAATTATCAATCGTCAACTCCTCAGGTGGGAGTTGGAAAAGAAACAAGTCGCCGAACAGCCATCGGCGAAGCCGGCGCCACCGCAGGTGGTAACAGTCAGTCGACAGGCAGGCAGTCGGGGAAGCTACTTCGCCACCCGGCTGGCCGAGGAACTGAGTTTCAACAGACTGCATCGGGAGACCATCGACGCCATCTGCGATTCATCCGGTTACCGCCGACGAATCGTGGAGAACCTGGATGAAAGGTTTCGCAGCGATCTGGATGTGATGGTGCAAGGGATGATCACCGGCCAATCGGTCGATCACCGCGACTACGCCAGGCACCTGTTTCAAGTGGTGCTTTCGATGGCGCGGCTGGGTGGAGTGGTGCTGGTCGGACGGGGTGGTAACTTCATCCTCGGCCCCAGGCGTGGCTTCCATATCCGGGTGGTTGCGCCCAGGGAGCAACGAATCGCCAACCTGGTGAAATATAAGAACGTGACCAAAGAAGTGGCAGCGACGGAAGCCGACCGGGTAAACAGCGAGCGTAAGGAACTCATGACGAAGCTGTTCGGCCATGATATCGATGATCCGGCGCACTACGACCTGATCATCAACCTGGGCCTGATGGATCTCGAGGAGATGGTGCGACCGACGATTGCAGCCATCCACGCCAAGTTCGCGCGGTTAGCCACTCTGGCCAAAGAGTAGTCCCAAGCCAGGGTGCTGCAGTCTCAGAACTGCTCGGTGCGGAGCATCACCAACGTGCAGGCCTCGACCACCTCGAAACCGGCCGTCTTCAGTTTCTCGGCGAGTTCGCCGTTCTCTGCGCCTGGGTTGAACACTACCCGACGTGGTTTGAGCTTCAAGCTATTGTCGTATTCGCCGCTGGATATCTTAGGGTTGACGTAGACGGTGAGCGTGTCGATCGGCTCGGCGATATCCGTCACTCATTTAAGCGCTGTGACGCCGTCGACCACGTGTCCTGATGGATCAATCGGTATTGGCCGGTGGCCATGTTCCTTGAGCCCTGATGTTCCTTTTCTCATACTCGAGATCCATCCGTCTTGATCTCCGGTAACACCTTGATTTCGGTTTCCACGGAAGAGGAAATCAGACAATACTTTTCGCTTTTCTGTACAAGTTCCGCTATTCGTCGCTCCTGCGTTTTATCCGGGACTCGAATCTCCGGCCGAACTGTGATGGACGTAAATAACAGCCTGCCACCCCTGAGATTTACTTCGCCTTCTATCCTGCTCTCATAGGTGAGAAAAGAGGCTGAAAACTTCTCTACAAAATATAGAAAGGTTGTCATAATACATGAATTTATAGATGCGAGAAACAACTCCTCGGGTGACCAGTAACCTTGAGGACCATTGAATTCAGGAGGCGTAGAAATCACAATCTCAGGATTATTCTGGGTATTCAGTGTAGCCTTTTTCCCCTCATCCCACTTGACTGTATTCCTAAACACCATGTTCTCTAACCCGAGATTTCCCATATGAGGCCTCAAAAAACACGATTCACGTCTTTCAGTGCTTTGACAATACGAAAATCTCCTCGAATTGTCAAGAATCCTCGCGTTTCCCTGAGCGATCGGTCCTGTGACCACAAAAACAACAGTGTTTTGCTGTTGTCAATTTTCCTGAAGCCGTTTCTGGGTAAACCGCCCCTGTGTGCCCCCCCGCAAAACCAGACTTTTCAACTGTTGCCCACATTAGCTTATACTAATTGAGATCAGTTTCAATCGACCAATCCGCTCAAGGATTTCATGAAACAACGATCTTGATACCAACAGCTCCGCCATCTGAGAAATCACATAACGGGCATTACGAACAACTTTGGCTCCGATCTTGATTAGCTTCTCTCTGAGCGTCCTCAGTAACCACTCTTTTGCTGTTTTGGGCAGTGCCAGATGCCTCAGACAATTGCCCAGATTATACGTCAGGGCAAACAATTAGCCGGTGGCCATGTTCCTTGAGGGTTTTGACTGCCATAAACGAATATCGCTGCTCATTGGTGGAGGCGCCGAGCACCGCCACGTTTGAGTTTGCTGCTGCTTTTATCACGTGTCACTCCTTGCCATTGTCAATGGCGGCAATCTAACGTCAACGTTTTCCTATATCAACAAGTATGGCAGATCGATGTTTCCGAGACAACGCCGCGAGGGACGCCTCGCGGTGGGCGTCATGACACTGTCAACCCACGTCACCCTTCGACTACGCTCAGGCTGACGGCGTGCGCGCGAAGCGCGAGAAACAGGCTTGCCTGCAACGCTCGTGCACGGCGGACGTCCT
>DAOVOW010000022.1 GCA_030629485.1 bacterium | reverse complement strand
CAGCTTTTCGGCCAGGGGGAACCGGCCGCTCTGAAGAGTTTCCAATCGATCTCTATCGGCGCCGGGGTTGCCTATTTGGTTTCGCTGGTTATGTTCGCGAGGGCTTTGTTTGCGAAAAACCGTGATCGCGTTTTGTTCTTCCTGGGGCTGGCCTCGTGCGGCTACCTGTACAACTTCTTTGGTTATGTCGAGAACTACTCTGTCTTTGTCGTTATGGTATCGCTGTACTGTCTGACCGGTCTGCTGGTGGCGCACGGTCGGGCGCCACGCTGGAGCGTGCTGCCGATGGTTGGTTTCGCGGTGCTGTTTCACATCTTCGGGGTGGCCCTGATACCGAGCGCGGTCTACCTCCTGATGGCCGATACGCGGTGGTCCCGTCGGGTCGGGCAATGGTCGGCCAAGACCAGATGGTTGTTGGCCGCCATACTCTCCGCCGTCATAATAGCCGTCTTTCTACATTATTATTACAACTATTACTATTTCCGATTCGCCATCGTGCCGCTGCTGCCTGACCGGTTTACAGTTGAGGGATACCATCTGTTTTCACTGCCGCACCTGATCGATTTCGGCAACCTGCTGCTTCTGCTCGTACCGTCGCTGCC
Organism: bacterium; assembly: GCA_030629485.1. GTDB lineage: Bacteria > Zixibacteria > MSB-5A5 > GN15 > FEB-12 > JAJRTA01. The sequence continues at coordinate 11,876 of DAOVOW010000022.1, read as the reverse complement.
GATTGCGCTTGTCCTCCTGTCCTTCAGCCCCTTGAAAAAACTGGTAAGGTTACGTGAGTACCGTTATCTCTTGTTAGTCGTGGCATCCTGCTGCGGGGCGGTGTTCGTGTTCGATCCCAAGTTAGGGATGGCGCGCGACTGGGATCTGTTCTCCTTTGTTGGGCCGCCATTAGCGCTGGCCTGCTTCTACTTTGTGCTCGATGCGAAAGTGAGATCCAGGCGCTATGTCTGCATCGCCCTGATGATGACAGTTCTGGGTTTCCTGATGCTTTTTCCCCGAGCAATAAGCCAGACAAGTCCGGACTTATCCGTGACCTTGTTCAATAACTACGCGGCGCTGAACAAGACCAGGAATATGTATGGGCGCACCCTGCTCAAGAAGTTCTATGACAATCGGGGTGACGTTGAAGCCTCGGAACGCGAGTACAAAAGCTACGTCACCGACTACCCGGAGTTCACTCTGAATCGTCAGGGCCTGGCTCTCATGAAAGAGGGCAAGTGTGTTGAGGCGATTGCTTTGTACCGAAAGGCGATTGATCTGCATCCAACTTTTGTGGCCCCTTTTGCCAACATGGGGATGTGCTACGGAACTCTTGGGCAAGCTGACAGTGCCATTGCCTATCTTCGTATTGCTTCCGGCATGAACCCCTACAACTGGCGAGTATGGAACAACCTCGCAACCTCCTACTATCTCAAGGGTGATTACACCCAGGCGGAGAGATGCCTTTTGGCAGCGCGTAAGTACGGCCCTGACAGACTTGATCCTTTGGTGGGATTGGTTCAGGTGTACAAACAAACCAACAACCTCGATAACTGGCTCAAGTACCTCAATCTCCTTGTCGCCCATGAAAACGCCCCGCTGATTGCTCTGACCATGTTGGCCGAGTACCATTTGAACTATCGCCGGTTCCCCGAAGCATCGGTGCTCTACCGCCGCGCGATTCCCCTTGGGCTGGACAGCGCCTATCTGGCCGCCTTGCGACGCGAGTATCCACAGTTGGGGTTGTAGCCGGCAAGCCGGTTCTTCGCGCTTCGCGCGTAAACCCGAGTAGTGTGGTTTGTTCAGTAGTATCCCGCGTCCGCGGGTGGCACGGTCAAACTTGTTTGGCCGTGGGTGATACCACGGCACCCGCGCATCCCGGCAGATGTGGACATCTGCCGCGCACAATGCAGTTTGTAGATACCGTCTTCTGAGTCAAGGTCAGTATCGACCGAACGGCGCCATCCGGGTGAAGTCCACTGCCGGGAATGTCGACAATACTACTATAGTTCGGTCTCCAAATCGGTAATGTCTAATAACCCAATCCTGATTCGCTCGGGAGACGAGGTGCTTGGCTGTGACTGAAATTGGTGATTCCTACGAGGAACCATCCGGTGGCATGATGGGAAGACTGATCCGTCACCCTTACCTGACGGCGTTGGCCGTCCTGGCTGTCGGGGGTATGATCTGTTATGCTCTTTTTTCTACGGTCAACCGTCTCGAAACCAACCGCTTGAGAGATAATTTCCAGTTGGTGGCCCTCAAGCACCACAGTTTGCTGGAGCGGACAATTCTTAGCAGTATTTCGCCCCTGGCAACGCTTCAGGCTTTCTATCGGTCGTCAGATTCCGTCTACCGTGACGAGTTCAGTTCTTTCGTGGAGCCCCTTTTGGCTCAACACCGTGAGATTCAGTCTCTGCAGTGGATCGCCAAAGTAACGCTCGCTCAGGAGTCGGCCTACGAACGGACGGCGCGAAGGGAAGGCATCGTCGGTTTTGAAATACAAGTGTGGTCGGGTCCGAAAGATGACGAAAAAGCCGGCGACGATGCCACCAGGTTTCCCATCTATATAGTCGAGCCGATAGACGAAAATGCAGACCTGCTGGGAATCGACCTGGCGTCTCACCCCGGACTTCAGGAAGCTCTGGTCTGGTCGCGTGATCAGGATGCCGTTGCAGCAACTCAAATGATAACGTTGGGTCAAGGCCCTGACACTGGTGCGGTCATGTTCGTCCTGATGCCGGTGTACCAGTCGGACAGTTCTCCCGGTACGGTGAGGAAACGTCGTGACCAACTCCAAGGATACGTTGCGGCCACCTATCGAGTTCAAGACATTGTAAGCCAGACGCTATCGTCTCAGGATAAAGAGCAGTTCGATATCTTCGTTTACGACATGATGGCGCCGGCCCGGAAGCAGCTCTTTTATCGAACCGGCGCCAGTGATGGGGTCGTTGCTCCGAAGTTCGAATCCGACGAAGAGATTGGCGACGGTGATCTAATCACTCACTCAGCCGTCTTGAATCTGGCCGATCGACTCTGGGGTGTGCGCTACCTGCCATCTGAGTCATTCCTGCGCAGCCAGACTACCGATAGGGCGGTTACGGTGTTTGTCGCCGGTGCGCTTGTGTCGCTGCTGCTGGCCCTGGGAGCGATCATTTCCCTGCGCCACTTGGCTCGTATTCGCAAAGTCACAGTTCAGCTTCAGACAGCCATGGATAAACTTGAACAGGATGTGTTCGAACGCAAGAAAACCGAACATGACCTGAGACTCACCCAGTTTGCAGTCGACAAAGCAGCCGACGCCGCCTACTGGATGGGTCGCGACGCCCGGTTTTTCTACGTGAACGAAGCGGCCTGCCGATTACTCGGATACACGAAGGAAGAGCTGCTGACTATGACCGTCCACGATATCGACCCTAATTTCCCTAAGGAGGCCTGGTCGAAACACTGGAAGGATCTTGAGCAGTTCAGATCGTTTACGATCAAGTCGACCCACCGGACCAAAGACGGCAGGACCTTTCCGGTGGAGATTGCCCTCAATCTGGTCGAATTCGAGGGTCACAAGTACAACTTCGCCTATGCCCGTGACATATCGGAGGCCAGACAGGTCCACAGCGAGCCGGATACGAGTCTTTGCAGTTTCCCGAACTTTGCGGATAACACCTCTCACGGAATTGCAGTTATCAGCCCTCGCTTGAAGCTGCTCTACATGAACCGACAGTTGAAGGAGTGGTATCCCGGGGTCGATCTGTCGGCAGCGCCAACCTGTTTTGAGTTTTTCAACAGTTCCGCGCCTGGGGAAGAATGCGCTCACTGCCCGGCTCGCCAAACCCTCGAAGACGGCGGGACTCACGACTTGTTGGTCCAGCGAGAGATCGAGGGTTGCCTGCACACGTTCAAGGTTGTTTCGTCGCCGATCAGAGATAAGAGCGACAACATTATTGCGATGGTAGAGATGATCGAGGACTGCACAGTCGGGATTCCCCAACTGCGTGACGATTGCACAACCAATGGCCACCACCTGGCCGGCAGCCAATCTACGTCGGGCTGACGGCAATTACTACCTTGATGAAACCGATTCTTGTGGGTGGTGCTACACCTGGTGCACAACAGGTGGTTCACATGATTGTCCTCAATGTGAAGTAATTGGTTGTTCTCATTCCCTCGATTTCAACTGCTATCAGAAGGGCAAGGCGTTTCGGTGGTAGCTGTCTACCCTGGCCGGCTGGAGCCTGGTGCTGGATGTTGACCCTGACCAGCCGTCATCCCTGCCAAACGGTTTCAACCTCAAACAGAATTACCCCAATCCCTTCAACCCCGAAACCAGCATTCGCTTTACACTGGCCACAGGCGGGCATACCGTGCTCGAGGTGTACAATGTCACCGGACGAAAGGCGGCAACGCTGGTCGATGGTTTCCTTCCCGCCCGCGAACACACTGTTACCTGGGATGGCTGCGACGACAACAAGCAACCGTTGGCCAGCGGTGTGTACTTCTATCGACTTGACGCCGGCGATCAGAGAGCCTCTCGCAAGATGGTTCTGCTCAGATAAACTGGCCGACTACTTACCATCATCCGTCGAGGTATTCCTGAAGGGTCGCCTCGATCAGCCCGACAAATCTCCTGCAACCCGCCGCGCCTGACCACGTATCCAGTGTGAGTAAACGATTGAATCCAAGGTCAGGAGAAAAGCATGCACAGAATCTTGAAGAACTCGGTACCGACAGCCGCGTTGCTGGTCTTGTTAGCGACTACATCCGCATCGGCTGATTGGTTTGGCCTCAACTTCCGCAGTATCAAAGGCTCCGGCGATCTTATTACGGAAGAACGAGAGGTAAAGCCTTTCAGGAGGATAGAGTCCAATGGTGCGGCGGACATTTATGTCACCGTTGGTAAAGAACTGTCAGTCAAAGTTACATTCGACGACAACCTTATTGACTTGATTGAGACAAAAACTCGCGGTAAGACGCTGAAGATCGGAAACCGAGAGAACTACCGCTCACGTCACGGCTGCAAGATCGAGATCACCGTACCTGAGTTGGAGCGGGTATACCTGCGTGGTTCGGGCGATATTTCGGTGCAACGGTTGGAAGCTGAGTTTTTTGAATTCAAATTGTCCGGCTCAGGGAGCCTGGTAGCAGAAGGCACTACCAACGAACTGGAGGTACGTCTCTCGGGTTCCGGAGATATTGACACTCGTGACCTGATTGCCAGGGAGGCTTATGTAAGCCTGTCCGGTTCCGGCGAGATCAAGATACATGCCGAAGAGTCTTTCGATGGCAGCCTGTCAGGATCGGGCGACATTGCCATCTATGGCAACCCGCCGGATTTTTCCAAAAGCGTCTCGGGATCGGGCAGTATCCGAAAGAAAAAGTAGTCCGCCTCGACGCTGACTAATCGAGTTCGAACTCGCAAGTAACGCCGTCAGATGAGATACCGCCTGACGGCTTTCTTGTTGCTTTGAAAAAAGGCATCAGTTTATTCTGAACCTATGTGTCATCACAAGACTGCTCGTCAAGACGCATAGGAGAACGGCATGGAATCCAACCTCGTACTAACCCTATCGTTCATCGTCTACAGCGCTGGTATCATCGGCTTTGGACTTTATTCCACCAGGTTGCGCAAGAAGACGGAGGACGACTTTGTCCTGGCCAATCGCGAACTGGGCCCCTGGGCAGCATCGCTGTCAGCTTCGGCCAGTTCCGAATCCGGCTGGGTTATGTTAGGGCTGGTTGGTGAAGCGTATGCCTTCGGTTACTCGGCGCTCTGGATTATCCCCGGCATTGCTGTCGGGTATCTCTTCAACTGGTTCGTCATAGCCGAACGGTTGCGCCAGAGCAGTCACGAGACGGGCGCCATCACCCTGACGCAGTTCATCATGCACCGCTTCGGACGGAAGTCGGTGGCGCTACGCGTAATTCCGGTGCTGATCATCACCGCCGCCATGCTCGGATACGTGGCGGCGCAGATGAACGCAGCCGGTAAAGCCTTCCAGGCAACGTTTGAACTCGACTACACCTGGGGCGTGCTGGTGGGAGCGGCAATCATCCTCACCTACACCGTCACCGGCGGCTTTCGCGCCATTTGCTGGACCGATATTATCCAGGCGAGCTTCATGGTGATCGCGCTCCTGGTCATGCCGATAATCATCATGGGCAAACTAGGCGGGTATTCGAGCTTCCTGTCGGCTATGAACGAGGGCAACCCGGACCTTCTCGCCTGGGCATCCGGTAACATCGGTTTTGCCGGGCTGGGCTTCGTGGTCGGACTGCTCGGTATCGGTCTCGGGTATCCGGGCATGCCGCATGTCTTATCCCGTTTCATGGCCGCGAAGAACTTCGCCACCATCAGGAAAGCGGGCATGATCTCTATGGTATGGTTTGTCCTGGTTTACTTCGGGGCGATCTTTTTCGGGTTGTTCGCGCGCATCTACTTTCCTGATTTGCCCGACCCGGAGCAGGCACTGCCGATTGCTGTCAACGAATTCCTTCCGCCAATACTGGGCGGGTTTGTGATCGCAGCGATTGTGTCGGCCATCTGTTCTACCGCCGATTCGCAGTTGATTGTTATCTCCAGTACTCTCTCTCGCGATGTCATACTACCCCTGAAGAAGCTAATAGGTCTCTCGACACAAGAGTCTCATGACTATGCCTCCACACAACGCTGGGATCGATGGATCCTGGTGCTGCTGGCGATAGTCTCGGTCGGTTTTGCACTCTCGGAAAACCGCGTGATCTTCGATTTCGTGCTCTACTCATGGTCGGCACTGGGGGCGTCTTTCGGACCAGTGGTGATCCTCGGCTTGATGTGGAAAGGCACGACCAAAGCGGGTGTGATCGCCGGCATGTTAGTCGGTGTTGGCGTGACTGTGATCTGGAGAAACATTCCAACGCTTAAGGGGGCTTTGTACGAACTGGTACCGGCCTTTGTGCTGGCCTTTGTGGTGGTGCTGGTGGTGAGCACCTTGACTTCATCGACCGCCCATGAACGCAACCCGAGAACTCCCTAGAAGTGTTGTAACCATTCAATGAAACCAGCTACTCGCCGTGCTCTCAAAGGTTTGCTGTTCGCTGTCACCGGCTTGGTTGTCGGCTTTGTGATTGCAGGGTATGTTCTTTTGCAGCGTTCATTGCCGGTCACCGACGGCACAATCATGCTGGCCGGTTTGCGGGACGAGGTGACGATCACTTTCGACAGCCTGGGTATCCCGCAGATTTGGGCGCACAATGAAACCGATGCCCCCTTTGCTCTCGGCTATCAGCACGCTGCCGATCGCATGTTTCAAATGGATCTGATTCGTCGCCTGTCGCAGGGGAGACTCTCCGAGATGCTCGGCAGTATCACGATTGAGATCGACAAGCAGCAGCGCATGATCGGCCACGCACGCCTCGCGCTCAAGGCACGTGACAGCCTGTCCGACCACAACCGTCGTCGTCTTCAAGCGTACGCCGATGGTGTAAACGCCTACCATGAATCCTGCCGCTCGTTACCGTTCGAGTACCGCTTGCTGCCGGTCGACTTCGAACCCTGGACTGTCTATGACTGCCTGACCATTCTCAGCTTTCAAACCTGGTTCTCCGACGCTCTGCAGAACAGTGACGAGTTCTATCTCGAACTGACTGAGAAACTCAGCGACAAACAACTCGAATCCCTGTTGCCGGTCTATCCGGACTGGGCGGAGACGACAGTGCCCGAAGCGGCTGGCCGGAGCCTGCGTCCCCCCACTACCGGTGGACCGTCCGTTTGTTTAGAGCGTGACCCAGTGGAGTCTTTGCCTTCGGTGAATGTAAACCCAGCCACAGTCTCTACAACATCCGGTTCGACAGCCTTTCAGAAGGCGGCGGCAACAGCACTTCTCGACAATCTTTCAGCGCCGCTCCGTATGACCGGTGCTTCCAATTCATGGGTGGTGGCGCCCGATCGTTCGGTTGGCGGTCGGGCCATGCTGGCCGCCGATCCGCATCTCGAGATCGGACGTCTGCCGCAGTTCTGGTATGCGGTCGGGATGCATGTCGAAAAGCCGTCCTACGGCGTGCTCGGTGTCACCGTGCCGGGCTTGCCGTTTGTTGTCATGGGACACAACGGCGCCGCTGCCTGGTCGTTCACGGCCGGTGGTGTGGATGTGACCGATTATTTCGAGGAGAGGTTGGATCCCGATGATAGCCTGCGGGTACTCACGCCCTCAGGTTATGAACCGTTGGAAATCATAATCGACACTATCTACGCTTCAGACAATCCGCCGATTGAATTGCGCACCAGGCTGACCCGGCACGGACCGGTGATGATCGATAACGGTGACAAGTTGTACTCTCTGAAATGGGCAGGGCATGACGCTGATCTCGATGCCGCCGTGGGGGCCGGGTTCGAGCTACATAGAGTAATCACGTATGATCGATTCCGCCTGGCTGTCACCAGGCTCGGCGCCCTCAACGCCAACTATATGTATGCCGACAGTGCCGGGAATATCGGCTATCAATTGGGTACACCCATTCCGGTCCGCTTGGGCAACGACGGTCACCGGCCCGGACGGGGTTGGACCAGTGATGATGATTGGAAAGGATACTATCCGCTCGACGAGACACCGCACGCCTACAATCCACCACAGGGCTGGCTGGCAAGTTGCAACAACCTGCCGAGCCGCTCAGTCAATCTTTCGGGCAACTTCGCCGCCGACCGCATCCTGCGCATCACCGACCTGCTGAGAGCGAATGCTGAGATCACTGTTGACGACATGGCAACATGGCAACTGGATCACCGTGATGAATACTTGCTGCGATGGGAGACCATCCTGACCGAGGCGCTTATCGAAATCGGAGAAGCCAGGCTAACATCCAGGAACCACTGGGACGGTCAAACCACGGTCGAGTCGACAGCGATGCCGATTATGGTGCTGTTTCTGAACCGCCTGAAGCAACTAACGTTTCAGGATGAACTGGGGACACTCTCGGCCAGAGTCTCAAAGCTGACCCTGGATCGGTTGTATCACAGCGAGGCGACAGAGTGGTTCGACGATATCACAACGCCTGATTACATGGAAACGCGTGAGGAGATCGCACAACGCGCCGCGCGTGAGGCGGTCGATGCTTTGTGTGCCGTACAAAGTCGTGAAGCCCCGCGGCAGGACCGGCGGTGGGGCGATGTTCACACGCTGACGATGCGTCATCCGATGGCGTCCGTGCCTGTCGTGAATTTTATTCTCGATCTGAAGTTCGGTCCGTGGCCCCACTCCGGCAGCCCGGGATCATTGAACGCATCGTTTTACAGTCGGCGCGACGATACTACCTACACCTGCATCGTTGGACCGAGTTGGCGTTTTGTAATCGACTTTGCCGATGTCGACGTCGCCACGATGGTTCTTCCGGCCGGGAACTCCGGCAACCCGATGAGTCCGCACTTCTTTGATTTCAACGAAATGTGGCGCCGTGGCGAGCGATGGACGGTGCCGTTTTCACGTGACAAAGTCTTGCAACGGGCCGTGTCGACACTGTCGCTGCAACCGCGTGGTAGCACGTTCTGAAACTAGCGCACATTCTTATTCCCGTTCTGGGTGGGGTGGCCGCAGATCGGCGGGTGCGTTCTTCCTCGGCCAATGTGGACATCGGTAGGGCACACAATAGAGGCTGAAAGCTCAACAGGACTGGTTACCCAACAGCCTTTCGGATCGTGTCGATAACTTCGTTCTGTTCGGCGCTGGTCAGTTCCGGATAGACCGGGATGGATAGCACCTCGGAACAGGCCTTGTTGGTAACCGGGAAATCATCCGGCTGGTAACCCAGGTATTCAAAACAGGGCTGTTTGTGAAACGGCACCGGATAGTAGATGCAGTTGCCGACACCGGCCTCGCTCAGTGCCGCTTGCACCTGGTCACGATTGGACAGCGCCACCGTGTACTGATTATAGATGTGGAAGGTACTGTACTCTTTCACCACCGGTGTTACGACACCCGACAAACCAGCCAGAGCTTCGTCATACCTTTTGGCGTGTTCGATCCGCAGTTTGGACCACTTGCGCAGGTGCGGCAGTTTGACTTGCAGTATCGCGGCCTGGATAGTGGCCAGACGCGAGTTGTAACCGACCATGTCGTTGAAGTATTTCCGCTTGGCCCCGTGCACGCGCAGCCAACGACACATGTTATAGTTTTCTTCGGAGCGCACAACGATCATGCCGCCGTCGCCGCCCGCACCCAGGTTCTTGCTGGGAAAGAACGAGAAACATCCGAAATCACCGATCGACCCCGCCATGCGACCCTTGTATTCGGCGCCGATCGCCTGGGCCGCGTCCTCAACAACCTTCAAGCCATGTTTGGATGCTATCTCCATTATCGGATCCATGTCAGCCACTTGCCCGAACAGATGCACCGGCAGGATTGCTTTGGTCTTGTCGGTGATGGCAGCCTCGATGAAGTTGGGATCGATGTTGTAGGTATCGCTCTCGATATCCACAAAGACCGGCTTGGCGCCGAGGCGATGGATCACCCCGGCGGTAGCGAAAAAGGAAAAATCGGCGGTAATAACTTCATCACCGCGCTCCACACCGGCGGCGCGCAGGGCCAACAGCAGAGCATCGGTGCCGCTGGCCACGCCGATAGCGTAGTCTGCATTGCACAGCGAAGCCACTTTCTTTTCAAGTTCGGTCACCTCCGGTCCCAGGATAAACTTGCCGTGGGTCAGAACCTTGATGACGGCTTCATCCAACTCAGGTTTCAGATATGCATACTGACGACTAAGATCCAAAAGCGGTACGGCCATTATTGACTCCTTACTTGTCTTCCCAACCCTGGTTTTCAAGTAACTGCTCGGAAGGTACATCACGAAATATTTTCGCCGGTACACCGGCCATTATTTTCCCGGCGGGAGCGTCCGTGGTCAGCAAAGCTCCTGCTGCGATCAGAGCATCTTCGCCGATCACCTTCCCCGGTAGAATTGTAGCATTGACGCCCACGCGGGCCCCCTTGCGAATGGTTACACCTTTGAAGTGCTTGAAACGTTCTTCGGTGCGACCGACATAATTGTCGTTGGATGTCGCCACGCACGGTGCGATAAACACACGGTCTTCGATCTCGGAATAGGCGGTGACATAGACGTTCGTTTCCAGTTTCACATACTTGCCGATCTTGCAGTAATTCTCTATTGCCACACCGCGCCCCACGATTGTGAAACGACCAATAGTGACGTTCTCACGCACGGTCGAGAGATCGGCGATGAGAACCTTCCGTGCAATCTCGGCGCCGCGATAGATGACCACGTTGGTGCCGATGATGCAGTCGCTGTCTATTGTGCACGGCGGGAGTTCCTGGTCTTTGGTTACGGCTGAGTTGGCGGCGCGCATCGGGGTTTTACCGATAACCGTGCCGTCGTCGATCCGCACGTTATCACCGATACTGGTATCATCGTGGATGATAACATTATGTCCGATCACACATCCTTTTCCGATAACTACTTTTTCACCGACCACACAGAACTCACCGTACTTCGTTCCCTCACCTATGGTGGCGGTTGGTGCGATTATTGATGTCGACATTCAATTCCTGCCTTGTTCGTGATGTGAATGGCAGCCACGACGGTCGGGCTCCACTCTTACAGTTTCACCGGTGCGCCGCCGCTTTGCAGGGATCTCTGGGCGGCGTCGAGAACCTTCAGCACCCGCAGACCTTCTACGCCGTCGGAGCGAGGTCGTTGGCGCGTCTCGATGCAATTGAGAAAATGGCGGCACTCCTCAGCCAACGGTTCGCCGGTCTTGATTTGTGGAATCACGATGTCACCGGTGCGGATAGCGAGATACTCGCCGTAGGTTTCGTAGTCCTGTTTGGTGTTGACCCCTTTGTCATACAAACGAATTTTCTCAGATGCCTGACTGTCGTCGAATTCCGCCATCTTTTTCGATCCAACTACCACCAGCTTGCGGTCCTTGCGGGGATCGAGCCAACTGACGTGGATATGCGCCATGGTGCCGTCGTCGAAATGCAGCACGGTGAATACGACGTCCTCAATCCCCGGCTGCAGATAGGCCGACCCGGTGGAAGTGACATGCACCGGCTGTTTGCCCAGCAGGAACAGAATGATTGAAATGTCATGCGGTGCGAATGACCACAGAGCGTTTTCTATGTTACGCACCTTACCCAGGTTCACGCGGCTGGCATAGAGATAGTAGATCCGTCCGAGTTCCCCCTGGTCGATCTGTTCTTTGAGAAAGAGGGTGGCCGGATGGTAAACCATGATGTGGCCGACCATCAGCACCCGCTTGCGTTTCTCGGCTTCTTCGACCAGCTTAGCGCCTTCCGCCACCGACAACACCAGCGGCTTCTCCACGAAGACATCTTTGCCCGCCTTGATGGCAGCCATGGCCAGATCGAAATGGGCTGCGGGCGGTGTGGCCAGAATCACTGCCTCGATGTCGTCGCGGTTGATAATGTCGTCGTAATCGGAGGTTGTTTGTAAACCGGGATAGGTCTGATGTATATACTCCCGCCGTTTCTCGTCGCCGTCGCAGGCAAGCACCAGGTGATCACCGGCCAGGCTACGGAAGTTGCGAAGGAGATTTCTCCCCCAGGCGCCGACACCGGCTATGGCCATATTCTTCATATCGTCTTATACTCAGTTTTCATGTTCAGGACCT
>DAOVOW010000267.1 GCA_030629485.1 bacterium | reverse complement strand
GAGAGTGAGGCTGAAGATGCGATCAAAACCGAGTTGCTCGACCTTGACGATAACCGCATCGTCCAGCCCGAACAGCGGTCGCGGTTTTTCTCTGGTCTCCATGCGTATCTTCGACGCCGGCACCAGAAACACACCGGAGCCGGCCGGATGGTAGCGAAACCCCAGCGTCAGCCGTTTTTTGTCGCCCTTGATGAAGAAGTAGACGGCGCGTTCCTTTCTGTAGAACTCAGTGGACAGTATCCTACCACCCACGGCCTCTTCATTGAGCGCGGACACCAACGCCATGATGTGCAGCGAGGTTTGCATCATGCGAATATATGCGACGACACTGCCGTTGGCAACCAGTACCGCCCAGCGCCACGATTAGTGCGAACAAATCACCTGCTGCAAACGTTTAATATTCAGGAAGCGGTGGGCGGTCGGAATCGTTTTGCGGATGTATGTAGTATCCCACCGCGTACGATGGCGGAGCAAGGACGCTCCGCCTTTTTATTGTCCCTGTTCTGAAGGCGCATGGTTCTTGCCGCTACCATCCAACCGATCAGTGTTCCTTCGAGCCGGCCGGGGCTGGTGTCATGTAACTGACAATCGGATTGAGCACCAGCGATGCGATCATGCCGATTGTTCCAGCTTGTGGCGATGGTGTACCCTGTGCGTACAAGACGAGGCAGACGGTCAGACCGACTACGGACGACGATATGGCGCCGACCTTGTTCATGCGCCTGGTGAACAATCCCCATATAAACGGTCCCAGAAAAACCGCTCCGATAGCTCCCCAGGATATCCCAAGGATGCTGACTATGGTCGAGGGGCGAAAGTAGGCAAGGATGACCGCGAGCATTACCATAAAGGCGCTAGAGTATCTCATCAGCAAAGTGAGACGTTTGTCCGAGACACCTTTATTGACAAAACCGGCGTAGAAGTCTTTGGCGATAGTAGAGCTGGAGATCAAGACCAAAGCTGCCAGCGTGGACATCGAGGCCGAGAGGATCAAAAGAAGTATGACAACCGATAGACCTTCGGGAATGATATTGGTCAGCAGTTCCGGCATGAGCGCATCGAAAATCGGCTTGCCGTTATCGAAGGCTCTGGGGGCGCTGTCAGGATTCAGGAAAAAGCGCGTGGTCGCGCCGGCGAAATATCCGATGCCCGTTATGATGAGGGCGAATATGCTGGAGGCGATCATGCCGACCCGAATCGCCCGCTTGTCTTTGATTGCGTAGAATTTCTGGATCAACTGCGGCATGGCCATCGGCGCCACGCTGGTCAAAAACACCAAACTGACCAGCGGCCACCATCCGGGCGGACCGACTTTCGACACTAATCCGGGATCAATCGCGGCGATGCCACTGCTGATATTGGCCAGACCGTCACCTTTGTCAAGGAGGCTCACCAGAAGAACTACCACCCCGACCAACATGATCATGCCGAATATCGTGTCGATAATAGTGATCGATTTGTAGCCACCCAGCACCAGGTAGAGAGCCGTGAAGCCGCCCATCAGAATCAGGGCCAGGGTGTAATCAATGCCGAACGTTGACCGGAACAGATATGACAGCCCCATGAAAACAGCGGCGCTGTAGGGGATGAAAAAGACAAAGATGCATACCGACGCGAACAGTTTCAGGAATGGGCTGTGGTAACGTTTGTCCAGAAACTCGGCCACCGTGTGGACGCCGTACTCCACCGACATTATCTTGATGCGATAGCCCAGCAGCCACCAGACGCCGAGCACGCCGATCAGCGTATTGCCCAGGGCTATCCACAGACCGGAGTACCCAAACCCCCATCCGATCTTGCCAGCGAAGCCGATGAACAGCACGGCGGAAAAATAGGCGGTACCGTAGGTGAAGGCTGTCATCCAGGCGCCGACTTTCCCGCCCCCGAGAAAGAAATCCGAGAACGACCGCGTCTTGCGGAAGCCGGCGATACCGACTACGATGATCATGAGGGCATAGGCAGCGAGGACTATTATTTTGAGGGACATGCTTATCCTTATATATCACGAACCGAGATTGCTTTCCATCGCTGCCTATTCTAAAGCAATTGCCCCCTAAACACAAACCGGAAATATGTTTTCTGATGCAGGCTTGCCGTCACACAGCCCCCACGTGGCGAAACCACTACCTGTCATGCCGGACTTGATCCGGCATCCAGTGGCAAGCCACTTTTTCGCGCTACGCGCGTCATTCTACCACTGTCATTCCGGCGGTAGCCGGAATCCAATTCGGAGTTCGAAGACTGGCTTTGGCCAGTATGACAGAGGGAGGTGAACCCACCAGCCAGCCTTTGGCGGAGTGCGGGGCCTGGCCGGACGCACGGCGTGTAAATGGGTTCGTTTTGTGTATTTTTATATTCCCTTAACAGGATCCATGGTGATTCAGAGGCCTTCCATTGGCGGCGGGTCCGAAGACGGATCCACCCTACTAAGAACAAACCAAGAGTTGGCAGGCGCGGGTAAGTTTTCAGTCGGAGTACATTTCGTGGTTCGTGAGATTCGGAGTTCATGGGGCTGGTCCTTTTGTTAACCTATGGACAGGCGCATCTTGATTGGAATTGGTACTGTTTTTGTGAGGGCAGAAGTGGCAAGCCACTTTTTCGCGCTTTGATTCCCACCATGAATGGTGGCCCACCCCGGCCTTATACAGGCGTTGCACTTCGCTTGTGAGTCTAGCGAGTCCATCCGCTCCATGGTCGGTCGAAATCCCTGACCCGAATGGTCGCAGAAGGCGAGTTTCGACGAAGAAACCCGGACGAACGGGCTTGTTGAAAAAGGGTTGATTTAGGCGGTGGTGGGTTGTTGGTTGTGTCATGCAAACAAAACGTGAGAGAAGTCAACAACAGATGATGCTCCTCCCGCCGTTGGAATCGTTCATCCCTCACGATCACAACCTTTACAAACTGAATCGGATTCTGGATTTGAGTTTTGTTCACGAAGCGGTTCGTGATCGTTACTGTCAGGACAACGGTCGTCCGTCGATAGATCCTGAGGTGATCATTCGGTTGTTTTTGATCCAGGCGATGAACGGGATACCTCGTGTTCGGGAGTTGATGCGTCAGGTGCAGGTGAATCTGGCCTATCGTTGGTTTATCGGTTATGATTTAGATGAGCCGTTGCCGGACCATTCGACCTTATCGAAGGCGCTTAGTCGTTTTGGCGATGAGGTTTTCGACAAGTTGTTCCAGCAGAGTATTGCTCGTTGTCAGGCCAGTGGTTTGGTCGAGGGTCGTGTGTTGCATGTTGATGCTACGACGATCCGGGCCGATTTGGATCGTAAGCGTGTGAACAAGCCTGATAGTTCTGATCCTGATGCTCGTTGAGGTCGGTTCCCAAGACAGAAGTTCGAGCCTGGTTACAAGCAGCATACGGTGGCTGACGGCAAAGCGCGGGTGATCCTGGGTGTTTCGGTGACACCGGCTAATCGTCATGATCATGACGAGGCAGTGCCTATTGTCGATGAGGCGCTGAAGCTGTTGAAGGGACCGCCGGAGGCAGTGTGTGCAGATAAGGCGTATGCCAGTGGTAAGAATGCTCAGGCGATGGAGTCACGCCGTATCCGTTTAATTTCGCCGCCATTGAAACCGAAGACCTACACGGGGGACGAGTTTTTTACGATTGAAGATTTCGAGTACGATGAAGAGAATGATCAGTTTACCTGCCCGGCCGGGAGACAGGTAACCTACACAACAACGGAGAAGAAACGTGGTCGCCGGACCTATCGGGCTCGTCGCTCGGATTGTTGTGATTGTCGGTTGAAGCCACAGTGCACCTACTCCGAACGGCGGCATTTGAAGGTGACTCGCCATCATGCCTCGTTAGTGCGATTGCGCGCTGACAGTAAGACGGAGGATTTCAAGAAGCTGTATGCGACTCGTGCGCCGGTGATCGAGGGAGTTTTTGCCGAGGCGAAGCAATGGCATGGTTTGGGACGGGCCTGGCGGCGCGGTCTGTCCAAGATGCTGGTGCAAAGCTTGTTGGTTTCGGCCATTATCAATTTCAAACGGATAATGGCGACGAATTGTCCTTTATCGACGCTGTTGTTCGCTCTCAGGGCGCTCATAAGACAACTGTGGAGCCATTTGCGTGGTGCTGACCGATGTCCGCATGATTCTCCCTCGCTTCAGCCGATTCTCGGCTGAGTGCACGAAACACCGGGTTTTTCAACAAGCCCGAACGT
>DAOVOW010000001.1 GCA_030629485.1 bacterium | reverse complement strand
GTACGATCCGTAACCGGGTATTCTCGGCAACGGATACACACCGCCAAGGGGCGCGCAATGGTCAATATGCTGGCGGTCATCTCTCGCGGTTGACAAACGGACAAAATGCGGTATGTTTTTGGGAATAATCGGGGTTTCCCCGCATTAGACAACCATACACAATCAGAGGCAGGCATGGCGCATGGTAGTTAATGCACCAGACCACCCCGCGCGCAATGTTAATATTGAAAACGACAGCGTGACGGTTGGCACGGTATACACGAACCCAGTCGATGTCGGCGGTGACGAACTAGCAAGCATCGGGGAGGCGCTCGACGCCGTACTCGACCAGATCAAGCTGACAAACGCGCTACTTATGGAGATCGGCAAATGACGGACTTTCGGCTAAAGGACGGGACCGGAACCGGGGAAATGGCAAAAGTGGACGACCACGGTCGCCTAGCCGTGAACGCCATTCAGGTCAGCCATGAGCAGCATCATTCGACATACCACGAAGATTTGTTTACCGGGTCGTTCGAGGTTGTATTGCCGGATGGGCTGGAAACTAACCTGTTGTTTTACAAAAATACGAACCCAGGTCGGGACTATGAATTTTACGGTGCGCGTCTGTCGTGCAATGCCAACATTAAGCTAGGCGCGTATTCAGGCCGGACGTATTCGACGGGCGGATCGGCCCCGAAGATTAACAACATGAACCTGGGGTCGGGAAACGTCCCGGTGTACGAAGGGTACGAGGGCGGAGATGCTGGAGACCTAGCATTGTTGACATCGGATGAAGAAGATTTCGGTTCTACATACATCGGCCCGTATGTCCCGTATGTTGTTGATTTTAAAGGTGGCCTGATATTGCCGCCAAACAAAACATTCTGTATGACCGCCACGGGATCGGCTGCAACGTCTGTCAGCGTTACCCTCCTTTTCTCTCGGCACTCTGCCGGGTACAAGCTCTAGGGGCTGACATGGAAATCAACATCAAGAACCACGAAAATGGTGACATCGCTGGCGTAACGTCCGAACACCAGTTGCGGGTTGAAGCAGAGGTCCACGAACTGCAACACCACGTATCGCGCACCACAGGTCAGTCGTATCAGGTCAGGGGCGAAACTGGCACACTGACGGCGGCTGATGTTCCGGTCCTGCATATCACCAATGACGATCCAGACCGAAAACTGGTTGTTTCATTCATTCGCATGGGGTTGGTAGGGGCAAGCGCCACGCTTCCCGCCACATCGGATTATTTCAAGGTTGGGTTCGACACTACGGTCACAGGTGGCACGGCGGTCATTCCGGTAAACGTGAACGCAACCAGCGGCGCTGATGCGCTGGTAACGGCCACCGCCAACACCCCGACAAGCGCAGGCACGTTTCTGGAGTTTGACCGGTGGTATCCAGATGCCGACGGGGGCAAGGAGAGATACAACAAGCAGGGTTCGCTGATCCTTGGCTTGAATGACACGCTGCAAATCGCCCACGTATCAACCAGCACTACCGGCCTTGCATGGGCGCGGGTCACATTCATGATGATGGGATTCAACGGTGATTAAAGCATCCCTTGTGGACCCAACGGATGGCGTGGCCATCGAGACTGAAAAGTTTTGGCAGGGGCCGCATGAACTTCATGTTGATGCCCGGTCGATCCTTACGACTGAGGCTTACAAATCGCATGGGGTGTTCAAGACCTTGACATTTACGGCGGCAACATCTGTCGCGCTGGTTACACCGAACACCAACGGGTCTCTGATCCTGACTGACCTGATTGTGAACGGCGACAAAACAAATGCTGGCATTATCGGGGTTAAATTCACCGACGACACGACAGAGGACACAATCATTGGCATCAGCACCACAGACGCGCCAGTGGCAATCGCCATCGCGTTCTCTGGCCGGTTCCAAGGCTGGCAGGACGCGCGGGTGCATGTAACCATCACGGGCAACATCAAAGGTTCGGTTGTGCTGGGGTATATCAAAGTCCCCAACGGCCTGCCGTATAACGAATGGGACGAACTGAGATAATGGCTAAAATGGGCAGACCGTCAAAGTATTCAGATGCTCTAACCAATGACATCTGCGAACAGTTGGCCAACGGCAAGAGCATGGTTCAAATCTGCAAACCAAAGCACATGCCGAACCGTATGACCGTCATGAGGTGGTTGAACGACGAACGGCACAGCACATTCGCGGCAGAGTACGCGCGGGCGAGGGAGATGCAGGGCGATTATATGGATGACCTAATTCTGTCCACCGCCAATGCGTGCACGACTGAGACTGCGACGGCTGACCGTGTTAAGATCGGCGCGTACCAGTGGCGTGCATCCAAGCTGCGGCCAAAGATTTACGGGGACAAGCTGGACATAGACGCAAAGGTTGACGTGACACATGATCTGGACGCCGCAACAGAAACGCTCGCTGCTATGCTCACTGCAAGAGATGCCCGAAAGTGAACGTGCTGCGGCTATCGTGGATATGGGCGAGGACGTTGCTCACTGCCTAGTTTGGGATTGGGAATACCACGCTCGGGAAAACCAGCTACTTCCTGATGGCGACTGGTCATACTGGCTAATCATGGCTGGCCGTGGTTTTGGTAAGACCCGTGTCGGCGCTGAAACTACACGCATATGGGCCAAGACGAACAAATATGTGAACCTGATCGGCGCAACGACTGACGATGCCAGGGACATTATGATCGAGGGTGAAAGCGGCATTATGTCGGTGTGCCCCAAGGACGAACGGCCACAGTATATCAAGCACGCGCGAAAGCTGGTTTGGCCCAGCGGGTGCGTATCGCTGATATTCACGGCAGATGAACCGGAACGCCTCCGGGGCAAACAGCATGAAAAGCTATGGGGTGATGAACTAGGCGCGTGGCGGTATCCAGAAGCATGGGACCAAGCCAAGTTCGGCTTGAGGCTCGGCGCTAAACCACAGGCGATTATTACCACGACACCCCGGCCCACTAAAATCATGCGGGAACTGGTGAAAGACCCTCACTGCCATGTGACGCGCGGGTCAACTTACGACAACAAGTCAAACCTCGCGCCCACGTTTTTCTCGGAGATTATCACCAAGTACGAGGGCACACGGCTCGGACGCCAGGAACTTGACGCGGAACTGCTAGAGGACACGCCCGGCGCGCTGTGGCGCAGATCGAATATAGACGAATATCGGGTGCCCAAGGGCGACGAACCCACCATGCGCCGCATCGTCGTGGCCGTTGACCCTGCCATATCATCCGAGGATAGCAGTAACGAAACCGGGATTATCACGGTCGGCATTGGCATGGATGATCGGGGATACATTTTCGAGGATTGCAGCGGCATATTCACCCCAGATGAATGGGGTCGGGCTGCGGTTGCCACGTTCAACAGGTATCAGGGCGATAGGATCGTGGCGGAAAAGAACCAAGGCGGCGATATGGTCGGCCACGTTCTCAAGTCGGTCATGCCTAACGCGCCAATCACGCTGGTATCTGCCAGCCGGGGCAAGGTGACAAGGGCTGAACCCACTGCGGCACTATACGAGCAAGGCAGAATATCACATGTCGGGCGGTTCGATACGCTCGAGGATCAGATGGTTGCATTCACCAGCGACTTCGACCGCAAGTTGCAGGGCTATTCGCCTGACCGCGTTGATGCGCTGGTCTGGGCACTAACGGAGTTGTTCCCGATGATTGTTAAAAAGAAGCGCCAAGGCAATGCAAGGCCGATGGCGAAAGAGAGGTTTTTCTAATGTCTTCACTTTTCGGAAGCAAGGCGGCACAGCCTGTCGCCACACCCCCAAGCATCGATCAGGCGCAAGAGAACGTGTCGTCGTTGCGTCGTGGGCGTGCATTGCGGGGCCGTGCATCAACCATGCTGACGCAGGGGGCACAGACAGCCACGACTGCCAAGCGCAAGGTCACGGGTAGCTAGATGGCTGATACCGTTGGGCAAATGATGCAGCGCCAGGCCGAAATGGAGGCGGTGCGTGGTAATTGGGAAAGCATGTGGGAATCCGTGGCGCGCATGGTTCTGCCCCGGTCTGATGATTTCAGGTCTAAGCATTCGCCCGGCGTACAGCGCAACCAGCGGCAATACGATGCGTTTCCCATGCAGGCGCTTGATAAGTTCGCGGCGGCAATCGAAAGCGGATTGATCCCGAGGACTGAGACTTGGACGGCGCTATCCACTGGCGATGATGATCTGGACGAACAGCACGAGGTAAAGCTGTATCTGGACGATCACAATAAGATGCTGTGGGATTCCCGGTATTCACCAAAGGCCAACTTTGCCAGTCAGGCTCACGAGAAGCTGTTGAGCCTCGGCGCATTCGGAACCGGGTGCATGCTGGTTGAGCCTCGCACGGGCGGGGGTGTGCAGTATCGATCCATCCACCTGTCAGAAGTGTTCATTGATGAAAGCTGGCAGGGCGTGATTGACGTTGTTCATCGCAAGTTCACCCTGTCGGCGCGTCAGGCGGTCCAACTGTTTGGGCCGGATACGCCAGAAAAGGTGCTGGCCCGGCATAACTCAGGCAACCACAACGACCGGTTTGAGTTCCTGCATTGCGTAATGCCGCGCGAGGATATTGACCGGACGCGCATGGATGCCAAGGGCCTGCCGGTGGCTGGATACTACGTGTTTCCCGAAAGCCAACAGATCGTGAAGGAAGAGGGCTACCACGAAATGCCCTATATCGTGTCACGGTACACGGTTTCGATCCGGGAAAAGTACGGGCGCGGCCCTGCTATCCAATTGATGCCTGACATATCGATGTTGCAGGAAATGCGCCGCACCACGATTGAGGCGGCAAACATGGCGGTCGATCCGCCTACCCTGTTGCCCGACGATGCTATCAGTGAATTTGACCTGACGCCCGGTGCCAGGAACTATGGCGCTGTGGACGATCAGGGCCGGGCATTGGCCCATCCTTGGAACCCCGGCGTTGATGTGCGTCTTGGCATGGATATGATTACCGACGTTCGGAACCAGATCGATGACGGATTTCTGGGCGTTTACTTTCGGGTTCTGGTTGATAATCCACAGATGACGGCCACGCAGGCCATGTTGATTGCCCAACAGCAAGGGCAGATGACAGCGCCGCCTGTCGGTCGATTGCAGACAGAGTGGCTTGGCCCGATGGTTCGGCGTGAAAGCGGGATACTGTTTAGGCAGGGTCGGCATTCTGATATGCCTGCGGTTCTGCGTCAACATCTGGAAAGCAAGGGCGAAAGCCTTAAGATTGAATACACAAGCCCCCTGACACGGGCGGCGCGGTCTGGCGAGGCTGTTAGTATCTTACGCACCTTCGAAAGCCTCGCACCTATCGCCCAGATTGATCCGAGTGTCTACGCTGCGTTTGACACCAAGGAAGTTGCGCGTATTGTGGCTGATGTGAACGGTGTTCCAGCCAAGGCCATGAAGTCCCCGGAGAAGCTGGCAGCGGAACAAGAGGCCGAGGAGGCGCAGGCAATGATGGGCAACGTGCTTGAAGCTGCACCAATCGCAGCACAGACGGCTAAGACAATGGCAGAGGCGCAGGCAATGAGCCAGAACGCCCCGGCGCTTAATTGAGCCGTAAGGAACAGGCTCAGCGCCAGATTGACTTGGCCACGGCGTATCGTCGGCTATTTCTGGACGATCAGGGCAACATTCGCAAAGAGGCCGACGCGGTGTTGCGTGACCTGGAGCATGTAACCGGGTGGATGCCAAAGAGCCTGCCCACGATCAAGGACGGTAGCATAGACCCATTGCGGTTGGCGGCTGATGCCGAGAAACGCATGGTGTTCGCGCACGTCAAGAAACAACTGTTTAGCGACATTACCCAACTGAAACGAGCAACGGAGATTACAATTGACTGACGAAGGACAAGCGGCCCCAATTGAGGGTCAAGCCGCCCCTGCAAGCGATGCACAGGCGGCAATATGGACGGATGGGTTTAGCGATGACCTGTCTGGATACGTGGAAACCAAGGGGTTTAAGGATGCTGGTTCACTGGCTGAATCATACCGGAACCTTGAAAAGCTGCGGGGCGTACCTGCCGAACAACTGTTGCAAATACCGGCTGACCAGTCAGACCGGGAAGCCATGTTGCCTGTATATGCCAAGATGGGTATGCCGGATGAAGCCGGTGGTTATACCAATGTTCTGGGCGAGGATTTCAATGACGATGCGTTCAAGGGCATTGCCGCCCGAGCGCACGAACTCGGATTGGGTGACGGCCAATTTCAGGGGCTTCAACAGATCGTGGCCGAACAGGTGGCGTCGCAACAAGAGGCGATGGATACCGCGTCGGCGGATAGCTTCGATGCGTGGAAGTCAGGCAATGCCGATGGATTCAACAACGCTGCCCGGCTGATGGCTGACGTGAACATGACTGAGGATAAGCTGGAAACCCTGCTGTCTGGCGATAAAACCGGGATGTATGATTTCCTGGCCACTATTGCGCAGAAGGTCGGTGATGCTCAGGTTATCCAAGGCGAACCGTCGCAAGGTGACGGTGGGTTTACGATGTCACCAAGCGCGGCTAAGACCAAGGTTGCGTCCTTGATGGCCGACAGTGACTTTATGAAGCAATACACATCCGAGAACAAAAACGTGCGCCAACCGGCGATTGATCGGATGATGAAACTGCAAGAGGCGGCGGCAAGAGCATGACAGAACGTGAGATCAGAATTCGTTGCGTCGAGGCCCTGACGGGCTTTGGCGTTCGTGAAACGGCGCGTATCATCACAGATGCCGCCAAGCTGGCCGAATGGGTTATGAGTGCAGAGGATAAGGCTACGGCCCCTCGCAAGACCCGCCAGAAAGACTAACTAACGATCTGCGGACAAGGCAAGCGCCCCCGCGTGACACTGTGATAGAACAGGGCTGAGTGAGCCTAAAACACAGAGCAGGCCCCTAACGGACAAGCCATTCTCGATTGTTTCAAATCAATCAAGGAGAACGGCTATGACCGTTAATATTCCTACCCACTTTGTGCAGCAGTACACGACTAACGTCGCGCACCTGTTGCAAATCCAAGGTGGCAAAATGCGCCCCTACGTGTCGGAAGATACGCACCACGGCGAAACTGCCGTGCCTGTTGATCAGTACGGTTCCGTTGAAATGCAGGAAATCGTGTCACGCTTTGCCCCAATGGGCCGCGTCGACGCGCCAACTGATCGTCGCTGGGTTGACCCGGTTGACTACAGCCTGCCCCAGATGGTCGATACCTTCGACAAACTGCGTCTGATGGTTGATCCGCAAGGGCCATTGGCTCAGGCTGCGATCAAGGCCACTGGTCGTAAGATTGACACCATCATCTTCGATTCGTTCTTTGGCGATGCTAAGACCGGCAAGACTGGTGGATCAACGGAAACATTCGACACGGCTAATCACCGCGTTGATGCTGCCGTTGGCGCTGCTGCCGATACCGGCCTGAACGTCGACAAAATCTTGCAGGCCATTCGGATCATGGAGGAAAGCGACGTTGATACGGAACTTGAAATGCCATACATGGCTATCAACCCGCGTCAGCACGAAGACCTGAAGCGCCAGACCCAGGTGATCAACACCGACTATTTCACCAAAAACGGCGGGCCTGTGTTCGCTGGTGACGGTCGGATTACCGAGTTTGCGGGCGTCAAGATTGTCGTTTCGCGGCTTGTCCCTACGAATGCCAGCTATACCCTCGTGCCTATGTGGGTTAAGTCCGGTATCCATCTGGGCATCTGGGATGATGTTAAGGCGCGTGTTGACGAGCGTCCTGATATCGAGGGCGTCCCATATCAACTTTACACCACCATGACGATGGGTGCGACGCGCCTTGAACCTGGTCGTGTGATCCAAATCGAATGCACGGAGGCATAAACAATGGCTGACATTGATTCGACCATCATTTCCAATCGCGCGGCATCCCCGCGTGTTGCGAATGATCCATGGAATGACGCGCAGATCAAATCGACCGGCGCTGGTTCGGTTGAGGTTTCGACCGCGACTGACATTGCAGACGAACTCCGGTTCTTCCGCGTCAAATCCAATGCCGTTATCAAGCAGGTTCTTCTGTCCTGCGATGCGGTGGCTGTCGGCGGTGCAATTGATATTGGTGTTTACCGCACTGATGACGATGGCGGCGCTGTTGTTGATGCTGACTTCTTTGCATCTGCGCAGGTTGTCACAGCGGCCCTTGTTGATAGCAACGTGGCGCACGAAAGTGCCGTCTACGGGATTGAAGACAAGAACAAGCCCCTGTGGGAAGCCCTTGGGCTGTCCGAGGATTCGCAGGTCTGGTATGACATTGCCGGGACTGTGACCACCGATATGGGCGGCGCGGGCACACTGATGCTTGAAGCCACCTATGTTGATGGCGGTGCCTAATGGCTGTTCGGTATTACGGTGTTGATGTTGGGGGCCAAGACGCCCCTGATGTCACCATCGGCACCTCAACTGGTTCGAAAGACGTTGAGTTGGCGGTGGATGATACCAACCTCGCAGCTGGCACCATCACCAAGCGTCAGTTTGTTCGCATGGCCTTAAAGGCTATCGAGCAGGCGCTTGACGGTGATACCGGCATTTAAAACAACGGCCCTTCCCTTCTGGGTGGGGCCTCAATTGCACAAGGTGACGCATGGCCTCAGAAGTTGATATTGCAAACCGGGCGCTTTCAATGCTGGGTGAAATCCGAATTACGTCGATGGCCGATGAAAACAAGCCGGCCCGTGCGATGAATGCGCGGTTTGACTTGCTTCGGGATGCTGAATTATCGGCGTATCCTTGGCGGTTCGCTATCAAGCGCGTCCAGCTTGCGGCGTCCACCGATGTTCCAGAGTGGGGGTATTCGTTGATCTATCCCCGTCCTGTTGACGATCTGCGGCCCATCAAGGTTGGAGGCGCGTCGGTGAATGCAAACATGGTTGGCGTGTTCTATGAAAGCACGGGTATTTCAACAGAGGAAACGCCTTATGAAATAATTGATGGCAAGATTCAGACCGATATGTCAGCCCCTCTTGATTACGAATATATCGCACAGATTACGGACACGGGGGCGTTTGACCCGCTGTTTGTTGAGGCGCTTGCGGCGCGCCTGGCCGCTGATGCTGCAGAAGAACTGACGCAAAGCAAATCCAAGAAAGAGGCGGCGCTGCTGGTGTATAAGAACACACTGAGCGAAGCGCGCCGGGTTAATTCCCTGTATCGCCCGCCACGTCGCAGGACGCCCGGTCGATGGATGGGCAGTCGGGCTAGTTTTTACTGATGGTTAAATCTTCACCAATTATCAGCGCCTTGAATGCGGGCGAATGGTCCCCGCTTCTTGACGGTCGCACCGACATTCAGGGATACCCTGCGTCTGCGTACCGTATGGAGAACTTCCTGCCGTCCATTCAGGGGCCTGCAATCCGTCGGGCTGGTACGGGTTTTGTTCGGCCAATCAAGTACAATGAAGCCACGCGGTCGCGTCTGGTGCCGTTTATCAAGTCGCGCACGGATGCAGTCCAGATCGAATTCGGGAACGGGTATTGCCGGTTTTTTGTGGATAACGCCGCGGTTATCACTGGATCAGCCACGGGCATTACCGGGGCCATAGCGACATTCCCCGTCGAGATTACATCTGTCGGCCACCCATACAGCGACGACGACGAGGTGTTCATTTACGACATTCTCGGCATGACTGAACTAAACGGGCGCTGGTTTGTTGTCGCCAACTCCACCGCCAACACATACGAATTGCGCACCATTCACGGTCATAACGTGGATGGGACCGGATACACGGCCTATACCGGCGGTGGTCAATCTGATGTGCCGTATGAAATCATCTCCCCATATACATCAACGCAACTCGATTCATCCTTTGGGCTTGATTTTGTCCAGTCTGGTGACGTGCTTTACATCACAGACCGGGCTGGGCTTCTTGCCCCGCGCAAGCTGTCTCGATCTGCGGCCACAAGCTGGGCGTTCAGCACCCTTGACCCTGACGACGGTCCTTGGTTGGACCTGAATGCCACCACCACGTCTGTCTATGCCTCTGCTGATACCGGGTCGATCACTCTGACGGCCAGCGCGTCCGAGTTTGTTGCAGGCGATGTCGGGTCGATTATTCGGCTGGATCAGGAAACCATCACGGCCACCAACATTTGGAAAACCGGGACGGGGTACACGACAGGGGATTATGTCCGGTCGGAGGGCAAGGAATACAAGGCCGCGACCACGGCAACCTCTGGCACGTCCATTCCCGCCCACACAAGCGGCACAGTGACCGACGGCGGGGTGGAATGGGAATACATAAGCCCCGGATACGGAACGGCACGGATAACGGCGCAGAGCGGAACAACGGCCACGGCCACAGTTTTGACCACAATGCCGCAAACTGTCATTGGGTCTGGTAACGCGACAACGCTATGGCGGCGCGGTGCATGGTCAACCACCAATGGATACCCGACTTGCGTCACGTTCTTTCGTGAACGGCTGGTGTTCGGGCAGGGGCAGAACGTCTATGCGTCTGTTGCCGGGGCGTTCGAGAGTTTCGCCATTGATAACTTCGGGGAAATCCTGTCTGAAAGCGCGGTGAGCGTTACGGTCCAATCATCCGAGGCAAACCAGATCGTTGGGGTGACTGAGGGTAGTGTTCTGATCGTCAACACCATTGGGGCTGAATTCAGTATTGAGGGGCAATCGACTTCCTCGCCATTCGGCCCAAACAATATCAAGGTTTCAAAGCAAACAGCCTACGGCGGCGCGGCTATCCGGCCCATACGTGTTGGCGAAAGCGTTCTGTTTGTGCAGGCTTCACAGCGCAAACTCCGGTCAATCCAGTACGAATTCAACGTGGATAACTATGTTGCGCCGGATATGACCGTTCGATCCGCCGGGATTATGGGTGCCGGTGTGATACAGATGGCCCGACAGGCGGAACCCTACGAAATCGTGTGGAGTGTTCGGGCCGATGGCCAACTGCTGGTGTTTTCGTTCGATCAGACGCAAGAGGTTCGGGCATGGGCGCGGTGCATTATCTCTGGGACTGATGCGGTTGTCGAAAGTGTGTCTGTGGTGCCAAAGGCTGACGGGTCGCGGGACGAAGTGTCAATCATTGTTGCGCGCACGGTAAATGGCGATACGCGCCGGTATGTTGAATACCTGACGCCGGAACACGAAACCGGCGATGATCAGGGTGATGCTACCTATGGGGATAGCCTGCTAACGTATAGCGGGGCATCTGCCACCACGTTCTATGGTTTTGACCACATGGAAGGCGAAACCCTTGGTGTTCTGGGGGAAGGCGCAACCGTTCCTGATGTCGTCGTGGCGAATGGCGAGGTTGTTGTCGGGACGGGTTTGACTAAAGCGCAGATCGGGCTGCGGTATTCATCCAAGTATGCGGCCAACCGGAGCGCGGCCAGCGGCGGCGATGGCACGGGGCAGGCCAAGACCAAAAGAATAACAGACGTTGCGTTCCGGGTGGTTGATACGCTCGGTGGTTCTGCCGGTTCCGATGAAACGAATATGGATGAAGTGCCTGGGCTGACCTATCGCGCGCCTGCGGTTCTGATGGGTTCACCGCCCAGCCTTGTTACTGGTGACGTGCTGTTATCCTGGCCGGGGGGGTATGAAACTGACGGGCGTATATGGTATGTCAATGATAGCATGTTCCCCGCGACTGTTGCGGCGATTATGCCCCAGGTTGTTGTCCAGGAATCCCGATGAAGTTTGAACCGCTGACGGCAGAGCATGTGTGCAAGTTGGGGCCACTGGTGGCTATCCATGCTGATTACGAATTAACGCCTGAGTTTGCGCTTGATCTTGAAGATGTGGGCGGCGGAATGGCGTGTGTAGATGATGACGGTTCTGTCATTGCCATAGCGGGCATTATGACCCAATGGCGGGGCGTAGGGCTGGCTTGGGCGTGGCTGTCAAAAGATTGGCGGCGTCACGCGCGGGCCATAACTGAAAAGATGGTTGAAATGCTTGATTCGTCTGACTTTCACAGGATTGAAGTCGCCGTTCGGTGCGACTTTGATGCCGGACACCGATGGGTTGACCGGCTTGGGTTTCACGTCGAAACACCTTGCGCGAAAGCGTGGGGGCCGGACAAGGCCGATTATACTATTCATGTGAGGCTTATCTAATGGCTCAAATATTACCACTGATCGGGATGTCAGGCGGCGCTGTATCCACCCTATCCACGATTGCGTCTATCGCTGCGCCGGTTCTTGGCATTGCCGGGGCCGTACAGGGCAATCGGGAAGCCAAGGCCCAAGAGGCCGAATTCGCGCGCCAGTCCAAAGAAGAACGGCTGATGGCGTCTATCGGGGCTGAACGTGAGCGCCGGGCCAATCGTCAGCGTGCATCTGCACAACGCACGGGCATGATTGAAGGCGGGGCGTATAGCGGAACTGCCGAAGGTGTGCTGGAGCAAAACGCGGTGGCGCAGGAACTTGACGCGCTGACGGTTGAGTATGGCGGCGAACAACGTGGCCGGTCGGCAGAATTCCAAGCGCAACAAGCCGGGCGGTCGGCTAGCCCCCTGAATGTGTTCAGCGCGGCAATCACGGGGTTCAATCAAATGGACCCCCTGAATATCGGGAACTAGCATGGTTGAATTTGCAACAGCACGGTTGACCCCACAAGCCAGATCGGCGGGAAGCGTATCAAGCGCCGGGTCGGATGCTATCAAGCGTCTGGGTCAGGCTTCGCAGGGCGCGGCCAATACCTTCACTGAATTCTACGAAAAGGAAGCCGCCATACAGGGCGAAAGGCTTCTGGCCGAAATCCAAGAGGAATGGGGTCGCACGTATAACGATCGGTCGAAGGGTGCCGGGTCAGGCTTTGCTAAAACAACCATGGCCGATTACGATTCGTTCGTATCGCAAAAGCTGTCGGCCTATGATGAAGATGCCAAGGCGCGCGGGCAAGCGAATGTGCCTGAACGCAACCGGGATGATGTGCAGCTTGCGCTGGATAAATACCGGATGCGGCTTGAAACCAAATCGATGGCGCGCGAGGCGGCGGCACGGGCTGCGGCTAAGAACGCGGCGGTTGCGGCCACTAAGCGCGCCAAGATGAACGCCATGATTAGCGACCCGTCGTTGTATGGCGAATACATGGAGACCGCCAACAAGAAGGATGGCGAGGCGTACACGCGCACCATGCTTGCAATGCAGGTTCGGGATAACCCGCAGGGCGTGCTTGATGACGTGATGGCGGGCCAGTATGACACGTACTTGCAGCCAAGCCAGAAGATGTCGTTTATCAAGCTGGCTGATAGCGGTGTTGCGCGGATCGAGCGGGAAAACGAAGTGCAGATGAACGCCGCGCGCAAGAGGATGGAAACCGCTCTTGGCGAAGAAACAGCGTTCGCACAGGCCAACGGTGCGCCGCCGGTCGATAGTGCCTTTGATGCTGATGTAATCAAGGAACTATACGCGACTGATCCTGAACGCGGCGAGGCGGTTGTGGATGCCTACAATTCAGAGATTGATTTTGCCGAGATACAGCACGGGGTGGCAATGGCCGATCCCGCCGATATTGACGCACAGTTTGCGGCCATGAACGCGGCGGTTGAAAAGCCGGGGAATACCCCGCGCGATGTTAGCCAGCGGAATTCGTTTGTGGCTGCGGTCCAGCAACGGTCGGAGGCTTTGCGCACTGACGCCGCGAACCATGTGAATAAATCCGAGGTATCAATCGGGGATATGTACGGGGAGATCCACAGCGCCGATCCAGAGGACCAGCCCATCATTGCGAACATGTATGTTGATGCGCAAGAGTTTGAATATGACCGGCTGGGCGTCCCGGATCAGTTTCGCACGGTTTTGCCAAAGGCCGATGCCGTCAATCAGGTCGCGCAATTCAATGACATGGGTTCGGACGTTGCCGCGTCGGCTCTGTCGAATTATCTGGACATATGGGGCGATGCCTCCCCGATGGTTATGCGCCAACTGGAAAAGGCGGGCCTTGCGCCGGAATACAGCGTTGCGATGCGGCATCTGGATAATCCGGGGCTTTCTCAGTCCGTCATTAACCTAAAGGGCGTGACTACGGCTGAACTGGAAACGGGTCTGCTAAAGGAAAGCATCAGCGCGGCTGACGTGGGATTGCGTGACGCCATGATTGAATACCGTGCCGCGTTCGAATTGGCAGGCGGGCCAGACGCGGCGGATATGCTAAACAAGCATTATGGCGTTGCCGACAGGCTTATTCTAAGCCGAATTCGCACGGGCGCTGATGTTGATGACGCGGTGGCCGATGTGGTTGCGCAAATGTTTCCCGAAACTGTGGTGAGCGAGTCCAGCGGTGGGTTTGTCCTGCCTGTTGGGGTGGATGAAAGCGCCATATCAAATGCGACTGATTACGCCATGACTGCCGAGGCAACAAAATTGGCAGGGGTGGCGGTACTGGATGATCCGAGGTTTCCTGAATTCGTGGACGTCGAACTGTCACGGGCTTCGCTGGAACTAAACGGGTTCTGGGTGAACAACTCAACGGGTGACGGGTTGCAATTGATGTATCAGGTGGACGGGTCAATGATACCGGCCATGCTTGAAAACGGTAAGCCCTATTCCCTGACGTTCGATGACCTTGTTCGCGGTTCGG
This sequence comes from bacterium, assembly GCA_030629485.1. Classification (GTDB taxonomy): domain Bacteria; phylum Zixibacteria; class MSB-5A5; order GN15; family FEB-12; genus JAJRTA01. The sequence goes on along the minus strand of DAOVOW010000001.1, from coordinate 7,075 downwards.
CTATCGATCCGGCGGGCAGGTTAAAGCCAGATGATCAGGGCCGGTTGCCGTTTGTCTCTGGTTTGCACGGTGGCAAGCAATGACGGAAATGCTCACAAGACAGGTGCAGGATAACCGGCTAATTCGGGCCGCACCTACGTTTGAAACAACGCTCGGGCAAACGGTCGGGGCATCTTTCGCGGCGGCGGGCAGGCAAACGCTTGGCACCCTTGCGCTGGGCGAACTATCACAGCCTGACGAATTCGCGGGCTTCACCGACATTCAGGGCTATCAGGTCAGAATCGGTGACGTCATGCGCGGGCGTGAACTGACGGAACTGCAAAGCGATCTGCATTCGGAATCGGACCCGGTTCGGCGTGTTGAGATGATTAACCGGGTCAACGAATTGAAGGGCGGGCGCGAGGCGCAGATTGACGCCTATACGCGCGAGGCCGTCGATGCTGGCCGGATGCAGTCCAAAGACGCCCTTGCGGAAATGTATGGCGATCTGGGCCTGACGTTTGACCGGGCAATGACGCAAGAGGATGCCGACCTACTGGCGCAGGACAAGCGCGAGGAAATCATTCGGCAGGCAATAATCGAAGCGGGACCGAAAGGCATAATCCCCGGCGCGGCACGTTTTGGCGCAGGATTGGCGGCGATGGCTGTCGATCCCCTGGAAGTGGCCACGATGTTTATCCCCGTGGTCGGTGTCGCGGGCCGTGCGGCGTCTGTCTCGCGGTTTGGTAGGGTAGGCGGCCGTACCGTTGTCGGGGCTACTGAGGGCCTTGTCGGCTCGGCTCTGACGGAACCATTTATCTATACCATGTCGCGTTCTCAGCAACTTGACTACACAATGACCGACGCGCTGATGAATGTCGGTCTAGGCGCTGTTTTGGGCGGCGGGCTGGGGACTGTTATCGGTGCGTTTTCCAAGCGTGTATCGCGTGTTGATACACCATTGGAGGCGTTTGACCGCGCGGTTAGGGAAACTCAGGCCATCATTGCTTCTGACTGGTCCATTCGGCAGAACTTGGCGGCGTCAACAAGTATCAGGCAGTTTGCAACGGGTCAGAGCGTTAATGTGTCCGGTATTATTCGGGGAATGCAGGAACAGGTTGACGCGATAGCCAAGACCGCAACGGCCACGCGAAAGCAACCACTGATCGAGGCGCTAAAGGGGTCGGTGCAAATCCACCCTGACGGGCGCGCGGCGGCTGAACTGAAGCAAGCTGGAGTTACGCCTCAATCATCGCCGGGTTTGTTTTCCCGTCAAGGCCATAAGGATTTAGACAATCTTGTGGCTGTTGAACTTGAAGATGCCGTTCCGGGGATAACTCAGAAGGCCGGGGTGGAGGGTGACTATCTTAGGCCGCAAGGTCTGATTGACGCAATTGTTGATGAAGTGAATATAGGTGCGCGGTCTGGGCTTGAGGCTGATATGGCGCGGGCCGAAGGTGAACTTGAGCGCATAAAAAGCATAGCGGAACAGGTCGAAGAATCCGGGTTTATTCTGCGTGACGAATCCGAGTTGTTTTTTCTGGATGACCGGATGCAAGAGGGGTTAGACCTTGAAGACGCTCTTGACCAGCTTGTCAAGTATGACCCGGCAGACACGCCTGCCGATCTAGCCCGAAATGCGTCTGACCCACATCTTGACCCACTTGCGAACTTTGACGCATCGGCGCGGGCTGATATGGAGGTTCCAGACCAATTCACAGACGAGGCGATTGCGGAAATGGAAGCGGCGGTTAATGCACTGGACGAAAGCGGCACGTTAAGCGCAGAGGCGCGCGCGGATCTAGACGCGATCAAAGATGTAAACCAGTATTCCAAAACATACGCTGATGCTTCGCGCGCAATAGCCACTTGTATGGTGGGCGTATAATGGCTGATTGCAGACGCATTGTAGGCGATGAATTCGGTGATATGTCCAAGGAAGAATTGGACACAATCATTGATGAACTTGAGGCGGTCAGAACATCAAAGGCCGTCACCGATGGGCTGGAAAGCGTAGAAAGCGCGATGTTAAAGCGCGGCGAGGTTATCGCAGAGGAAGTCGAACTCGCGGCGATGATCGAAAAGCGCAACCGGCTAAAGGATATCCTTGTTGAGCAAAAGCTAACAAAGATGATCGATGACGCAGACGCGATGGTTGATAGCCCGGCGCTGGGGCTTGAGGCCGCGATAACCGGGGTAAACGCGCCGTTCGAGGGTGCGCAGCGTTCGGTCGATAGCCTCACGTCTGGGTTGATGAATGAATACACGGGCGGCATGACCGCCGACCTGCGCCGGTCGAACCTGATCCCGCAATTCAATAACATGAAGGGCGAGTTCGAACTTGAGGTATCGAAGGTCATTCACGCCCTGAACACACCGGACGGCGTTATGCCAAAGGTCAGCGCAGACGCTCTGGCAATCGGTAAAATCATGCAGAAATACCAGCGGGCGTCGATTGACCGGCTGAACATGGAAGGTGCCTATATCAGGCGCAAAAGCGGGTACGTAACGCGGCAGACGCACAGGCCAGACCGTATGGCAAAAGCTGGGCCTGATGAATGGAAACGTACCATTCGGCCCATGCTGGACTTTGAAAAGATGGATGTGCCGGGCGATAAGATTGATGGGTTCTTGGATAGCGCCTACGACGCGATTGAAAGCGGGGTTCGCCTGACAACCGAAGTCAGCGAAATTGAACGGGCATTTAAGGGGCCTGGGAATATCGCCAAGAAGGCATCTGCGCACCGGGTTCTTGAATTCAGGACGCCGGATATGTGGCTGGAATATGACAAGCTGTTTGGCACGGGGTCATTGCGTGAAAGTTTCCTGCAAGACATTACGCGGGCCAGCAGGTCAACCGCGCTGATGATTAATCTCGGCACAAACCCTCAGGCAATGGTTGAACGGGTGGCGGCGCAGCAAGCTAAGAAATACAGGGGCGATGCGTCGAAAAGAAAGAACTTTGTTGATCTAGGCATGTTGCAAAACCGTCTGGATGAAGTGACAGGGGATATAAACCTGTCCAGCAATTACAAGGTATCGAATGCAATGGCCGGGTTCAGGGCCGTTCAGACGATGGCCAAGCTGGGCGGCGCTTGGATTTCGGCGCTGTCTGATTTATCATTTATGGCAACGAACCGGATGTATCAAGGTCGGTCGATGCTGGACGCGTGGGGCGATTCATTCTCTGCCGTGTTCGAGGGCATGAGCAAGGGCGACAAGCGCGTCATGGCTGACCTGATGGGCGCAGGGCTTGAGGGGCAGTTAGGCGGCTTCCAGTCGCGGTTCAACGCTGCTGACGAAGTGTCCGGTAAACTGTCGAAGGCAATGGCCACGTTCTTCAAGCTGAACCTTCTTGGCCCTTGGACAGACGCGAACAAGCGCGGCATTACCATGATGATTAGCCGGGACTTGGCAATGAATGCCGGGCACGGGTTCGGCGGGTTAGCACCAGACCTGCAACGGCTGTTAAAACTGTATGGCATTGACGGGCGGCAGTGGGACATAGCGCGGGCCGCGATCAAGACCGCCCCGGATGGTAAGGCGTACCTGATGCCGGGCGATATTGCCGACGTGCGCGGGTCGCTGTTTACCGGGCTTTCCGAGGCCCAGCAAACGACGCAACGGAATGCGGTCAAAAGCAACCTATTCGCGCTCATGTCTTCGGAGGCTGATTTTAGCGTTCCTTCACCGGGCGCGCGGGAACGGGCAATCATGCGCCAAGGATACCGGCCCGGCACGGTTGCGGGCGAGGGTATCCGGTTTGTCGGCCAATTCAAGTCGTTCGGCGTGACTGCGCTGACCAAAGTCATGGGGCGGCAAGTCTACGGCCACGGCGCAAAGAGCATTGGCGACCAATTAAAGCGCGGGCTTGGTGCAAATGTCGGGCTGGCTAACGCCATCGTTATGTCAACTATGATGGGTTACTTTGTCATGCAGGCAAAGGAGGTCATTAAGGGGCGTGAACCTCGGCCACCTTCGGTTGAGACGTTCGTTGCTGCAATGATGCAGGGCGGTGGGCTTGGTATTTACGGCGACTTCCTGTTCGGTGAGGCCAACAGGTTCGGCGGCGGCACGCTGGGGACCGTGGCGGGGCCAGGAATAGGCACAGCCGCGCAAGTCGTTGACCTGCTACAGCGGGCACGGGGTGTGGTGCAGGGCGGTGATCAAGACCTGCGCGGCGATGCAATGCGCTTGGCCAAGGGAAACACCCCATTCCTAAACTTATTCTACACAAAGGGCGCGCTTGATTATCTGATCTGGTATCAGATGCAAGAGGCGATGAACCCCGGTTATTTGCGCAGAATGGAACGCCGTGTAAAGCGGCAAAACGATCAAGAATATTGGTTGCCGCCAAGTAAGATCGTTCAACGTGGCGGCGGATTTAAATAGGAGGCCAACATGGCAGACTTCTTCAAAGACTACAGAGTTGAATTGCATTCCCCGGCGCGAGATTCTTTCTCAGTCACGCCAGACGATAGCGCGGACCTGCCACACGTTGCCCGTGCGCTTTACATCGGTGTATCCGGGGATGTGAGGATGACCACGATTGGAGGCACGGACATCACTTATAAGTCGGTTCCGGTCGGCTTTTTCGAGCATGGTGCCACGCGCATATGGGTCACAGGGACCACTGCGACTGACATCAATGCGGTTCGGGTTTAGGGATACATCATGACTATTGCAAAAACAGGCTCCGAGGCGTCCTATTCCGGTAACGGATCAACCGTGAACTTTGCTTTTGCATTCCGGTTTTTCGAGGATAGCGACCTGACGGTATCAATTGTTCTGGCGGATGGGACAACCACGGTTCAGACATTAACCACCCATTATACCGCGTCGAACAATGGCGATGAAACCGGCGGCACGGTATCGATGGTCACCCCCCCGGCCAGCGGGGAGACATTGCTAATCCAGCGTGACATTCCCGAAACTCAGGGAACGGATTACACCGCAAACGACGCGTTCCCGGCTGAAACGCATGAAGCCGCGATTGACCGGCTGACGCTTCTTGTCCAAGACACATCGCGCGCCATTGCGTCGGAGGTCTCTACATCTGCGCGATATTTCAAGGCCACGTATGATTCCGATGCCGTCGGTGAGTGGGATATTCAGACACAATCGGATCGCGCTAACAAGGTTCTAGGGTTCAACTCGGCTGGCCTGCCGATAATGCAGGAAGCGGAAATAACTGTTTCACTGGATGTTAATGAAATTCTGGATGTTGCCGCATTGGTGGCAGACACGGCCTATGGGTATTCCGCCGGGACCATTGTTTCCACTGGTGACATCATTGTGACCAGAACCGAGGGTTTCCGGTATGAGGTCGCGGCTTCTGGCGCAACCGACGAAGACCTAACCACGGCAGGCGGAGTGAAGTTGTATGTCCTGCCGCTTGGTGGAGTGATACTGCCGACAGAGGCGTTTAACATCAAGTGGGACGGGGCGACCGACGACACAACGGCATGGCAGGCGTTCCTGTTGGCCCTGCCAGGGTATGGAACGGCGTTCCCGGCGGGCGGGGTAAGCGTTGTCACGTCCAAGCTGGCCGTCGCTGGTGAAGGCTTTGTTATCGCAGCAAACGGGGCTGAACTGGATTTCAGCGGTATGCTCAACGGTGACGCTGATCCAGATGGGGCATTGTTCAGGATATTCGGTTCAACCGGAACGGCCATAAACATTTCAGCGATTAGCAGCGCCGATGCGTCCAACAACGTGCAAACAGTGATTGTCGAAACTGCTACGGCTCACGGGTTATCGACCGGCGCAGAGGTTCTGATTTCGTCTGACGACCTGATTGACATAGGGCATACTACTGCAGAAACTCGTGGCCAGTATGTCACGGTTGCCAAAGCGGCCACAAAACTGACCACAACCGGGGCGATAACCGTCGTTGCCGGGGAGACTTTGACACAGGCCACCAGCGGTGCGACAGGCGTTGTCGTGCTGGATAGCGATATGACTGATGCAACCGTTTATGTCGAAGATACCACCGGAACATTCAACACATCCAACGAACTGACCGGATCGATAAGCGGGGCGCTTGGGGCTAATTCCGTGCCAAGCGCAGTTGCCACCGACACGGCGTTTACCACTGTTGAGCCTCTATATGAAACGCTTCCAACAAATCCGGTTATGACGCCGATCAACTGGCGGGAAAATATCCGCATCACTGGCAATCTGAAAATCACCGGGCCGGGGCGCAGGCCGACTGCCGCCGGGTTCATAGGGCTATCGTTTGTCTATGCGCGGGATTGCTATGTTGAGGGGCTGGAAACCGATGGCGTGGACTATCAGGCGTTTGTCAGGGAGAGTTGCCGCCGGGTTCACATGGGCACGCTGTTGTGCCGGTTTGACGATGCTGGTGTATCAACGGCGGTTCAGTATGGCGACACGTTTAAGAACGTCTGTACCGATTGCACCACCCGGCTGGTTACTTGCTACAATGGCAAGCACGCGGTTGATTTCACGCGAAACACAAACCCAGGCATTGCGCGGCACTGTCGTATTGAACACGTCATAGCCTACGGGACTTGGGATGCTGCGACGGCCATGCACGGGAACGCCAGGGATTGTTCGATTGGGAAAGTCGAGGCTTATAACTGCCTGTACGGCGTGAACATCCGCGCCCCCGGCTGGCGAGTTGACGACGTTTTCGGGGAGAATGTATCCGAGGTTTTGCGGCTGACGGATGACCCGCGAGACCTTAGCGTGGGTTCGGTTCGCGGGAAGAATGTGACCTATGGCTTGCGGGCCACCGATACTGATTGGATCGGAACGCACGAAAGCCGGAACATTCGTGTTGCCAGGGTTGAGGTGGAAGGCTGCTCCGGCAATTCCGTGCATTTGGATTTCAGCGACATTCCGGTTTACGACGAGGGCGACGCGGCGGTAACCGGCGGATCGGCCACCACGGTTACGATGGGCGATTTCCCTGACGCGAATTATAACAATTCAGGGGCGCTGACCGGATCAGAGATTGTGCTGAACCACAGCGGGGTGGGGACGCCGCAGACGCGGATCATCACCGGCCATGCGTATTCTGGTGGGGTGAATACCCTGACGGTATCGACGTGGACCAGCAACCCGATTGCGG
>DAOVOW010000253.1 GCA_030629485.1 bacterium | reverse complement strand
CATCACCGGAGAGCACGCCACCCTGAATAGCGGCGCCCAGGGCCACGACCTCGTCCGGGTTGACCGAACGGTTGGGTTCGGTACCGAAGAACTGCTTGACCAGTTCCTGCACCTTCGGCATACGTGTCATGCCGCCGACCAATATGACGTCATCGATCTGGTTGATTTTCAGATTGGCGTCATTCATTGCCTGCTCCACCGGTCTCATACTGCGCTGCAACAAGTCATCAACAAGTTGCTCAAATTTCGCGCGAGTCAATGTCACGTTCAGATGTTTGGGACCGGACGAATCCGCCGTCACGAACGGCAGATTGATCGTCGTTTGCATAGTCGAACTGAGTTCGACCTTGGCTTTCTCGGCCGCTTCCTTCAGACGTTGGAGCGCCATTGGATCCTTCGACAAGTCGATACCATCAGATTTCTTGAATTCGTCCACCAGCCAATCGATAATCCGCTTGTCGAAATCATCGCCGCCGAGATGGGTGTCACCATTGGTGGCGAGGACTTCAAAGACACCTTCCTGCAGATCAAGGATAGAGATATCGAACGTTCCACCACCAAGGTCGTAAACTGCGATCTTGCCGGTCTTCTTCTTATCCAAACCGTAAGCCAGCGCCGCCGCGGTGGGTTCGTTGACTATCCGTTTGACCTCCAGCCCGGCAATCCTGCCGGCATCTTTGGTGGCTTGGCGCTGTCGGTCATTAAAGTAGGCCGGCACCGTGACCACTGCCTCGCGTACGGCGTGACCCAGATACTCTCCGGCCGTCTTTTTCATCTTGGCCAGAACCATCGCCGATATCTGTGCTGGTGCATGGTCTTTGCCGCCCATCTCGACCACTGGTTCACCCTTACCGTTGGCTTTGACCTTGTAAGGATAGTTCTTGATCTCCTGGCTCACCTCGTCGAAACGACGCCCCATGAATCGCTTGATGGAAAAGATCGTGTTCATCGGGTTGGTCACCGCCTGGCGTTTGGCCACCGTTCCAACCAATCGTTCGCCGTTATTGTCAATCGCCACCACCGACGGTGTCGTACGACCGCCTTCGGAGTTGGCGATAACAGTCGGTTCGTTTCCCTCGATAATGGACACCACGCTGTTGGTGGTCCCTAAGTCTATACCTATAATCTTGCTCATAATGTCACCTCGCATATTGGTTCCGTGAAAAAGGCCGACCGAGTCCGGCCGGCCTCCCCACGAAGGATGCTTCTCAGTTTCGTCGATAGTAGCCGAGGCTACTGGACCTTCACCTCGACCTGCTTCGGTTTGGACTCTTCCTTGCGCGGCAGGGAAACCGTCAGCAAGCCGTTTTTGTAGTCAGCCGAGACCTTACCGGCATCAAAGTTGTCCGGGATGGTGAAGGACCGACAGAACTTGCCATAGCTGAACTCGCTGCGAATGAAGTTCTTGCCGTTGTCCTTGTTCTCGACCTTGCGTTCACCCTCAACGGTGAGGATACCATCAGCCACCGTGACCTTGATGTCACCCTTGTCCATTCCCGGAACTTCAATAGTCAGACTCACGTTGTCCTCGGTCTCGGTGATATTGACCCGTGGCGTGAAGCAGTCGCCGTTGTGGTACTGATGCGACTTGCCGGCAAACAGAGAGTTGAAAACCTGATCCATCTCTCGCGCCATTCTGTTGTGAGCAACCAAGTAGTTCATTTTGTTTCTCCTTTTGTTTTTTCTAGCTCGTTCTGGTCATAGTATAATCAACTGGCGTGCCAAGAGGCGTAACGGGCCATATGACACTAACATAACAGTTGCGCGAAGATGGCGGGAACGAAGACCCTGCCATAATGGCCTGTGCGGAATGCCGATATGGCGGATGACGGCTGCCGTTTCGACGGCTATGTGCCACTTTGGCTATCGTGCGCCGTAACCCGTAATATGCACTGCAAATGGCTAATCTGTTACAGAAAGAGTTTGCGGAGGCGATATTGAGTGCACATAGGAGGTTCACTGTGATGAGTAAAAGTTTTAAACACATCTACCAGTTCAAGATCGTGCTTAAGTATACCAAGCCGCCTGTCTGGAGAAGAATACAGGTTCCTGAAACCTACAGTTTCTGGGATCTGCACTGTGCCATTCAGGACGCGATGGGTTGGACCAATTCGCATCTTCACCTCTTCGAGATGCAGAACCCCATCACCAGCGAACGGAGCACCATTGAGATCATAGATGAAGACACACCAAACCTGATGACCAACCATTCCGGGCTTGATCAGATTATCAGCAGTTGGTTCTCGATGAATAACCGTTCCTGTGTCTACGTCTACGACATGGGAGACAACTGGAATCACCGGGTGACGTTGGAGAAGATCATTCCGAGAGAGGATGTCACCTACCCCAGATGCCTGTCCGGCAAGCGCGCTTGTCCTCCTGAGGACTGCGGCTCTATCCCAGGTTATGAGGATATATGCCGCGGTGAGTACGAGTTTCAGGAGGAGTACGAGGAATACGATCCCGAAAAGTTTGATGCCGGAGAAGTCATCTTCGATGATCCCGACGAAGCCTGGGACTTCGCTTACGGACTGTTTCAATAGCCACCCGGAACGTCGCCCTGTATGGGAGTCATACCTACTCGATCTAATGTCGGGTAGTGCCATGCCTGAGGCCTATGCTGATTGCGCCGGGTATCTGTGATGGACCGCTACTACTCAGACAAGCTCTCCGCCCAACGGTTGCGTCAATGCTACGAGATCGCACCGCCGAGAGTTAAGCAGTACTTGCAAGCCGAGATTGACCATGTCCTGAAGCATGTCGACCCTGATTCTTCCATCGTCGAACTTGGTTGCGGATACGGTCGCGTGCTCAAGGCGCTGGCTGAACATATTGATACCGCTGTCGGCATCGACACGTCCCTCGGCAGCCTGGTGATGGCCCGCGATTCGCTTCGAGATTATGACAATTGCCACTTGGTTCAAATGGATGCAGTCAACACAGGTCTTGCGGACGACGCTTTCGATGTCGTCATCTGCATCCAGAACGGCATCTCGGCCTTCCATGTTGACCACCGTGAACTCGTGCGCGAGGCGGTGCGAATAACTCGACCGGGCGGACTGGCGATGTTTTCAACCTACACCGAGCGCTTCTGGGAACATCGGATCAAATGGTTCAAGCTTCAGGCTGAGGTGGGACTATTGGGTGAAATCGACCATGATGCCAGTGGTGACGGCGTTGTTGTCTGCAAGGACGGGTTTCGCGCCACGACGGTATCGCCCAGAGAACTTGCGCGAATGACGGACGACCTTGACGCCGAGGTATCTCTCGTGGAAGTGGACGGGTCGAGTTTGTTCTGTGAGATAAGGGTCTAAGCGAAGCCGTTGAATGACCCGCGCGATCTGAAGATCACGCGGGCACAAATCAACGCTCGCCAGTCGACTGCGTTCAGGGTGAGGTTCCCGATTTCTGTTTTCCAGCACCTCATGGTGAGCGGAGTCGAACCATGACACTGGGGGCACGCCACGCCTACGCTCGGGGCGACGCAGACGGCGGTTAGTCCAGCAACTCTTTGATAGCCTTGTTGACCGCTGAGTTCTTGAGAAACAACTTCTGCGTCCTGGACATATTGTCGTTATAGTCGCGGATGGAATCAATCGCCTCGTCATCGCCGATTTTGCCGAGTGCTTTGATCACGGCCAGTTTCAAATCGTCCTTTGATACCCCGTCCCCGACCAGGCGCAATAGCTCGTCCTCGCAGCCCAGCAGCTTGATCAAATAACTCCTGGCTTCATCGTCACCGAGTCTTCCCAGGGCATAGACGCAGCGGGCTGACAGCGACGGATGCCTTCGGGCGACATCAATAAACAACGGCGCTGCTTCCGGCGTACCGATGATGCCGGCAGCGATTACTGCGCTTTCGCCGATTTCACGGTCGTTGTCGTCAGCCATGACAATCAGCAGATCACAGGCGTCATCCCCGCCGATTTTCTCCAGGGCCGCCACGATTTCGCGGCGCACCCGGATGTCTTTGTCATTGATACGCAGCCGCAACGCCGGAACCCCCTCGGGATCTCTTAATGAGCCAAGAACGAAAACAGTGTTGCGTATGACATACCATCGCGCGTCCGGCAATTCATGCCTGCCGCTATCGCGTTCGAACCTGGCGTCATCGGCCATAATAGTTGAAGACACTTTCAACGACGCCTTGCCCAGTTCGGCCAGAACTTTCAACGTCTGTTGACGAATCTGCCGCACCGGATGAGAGATGATGTTGGCCAGCGCCAGTGCCACTTCCTCGGTACCGATAGCCACCAGAACCTCTCTGATGGACGCGACCGTTTCAT
>DAOVOW010000420.1 GCA_030629485.1 bacterium | reverse complement strand
GAACGTCGATGTCAACCACTGGGATCTGATCGAGGCCAACGAGGCTTTCGCGGTACAGTGTCTGGCCGATGGTCAGGCGCTGGGTTGGGATTGGGATCGCGTCAATGTCCACGGCGGCGCCGTGGCGCTGGGACATCCGATTGGCGCTTCCGGTGCCCGCGTGCTTACGACGCTAATCTATGCGTTGAAGGATCGAGGTCTCAAGAAAGGCATGGCCACTCTCTGCCTCGGCGGCGGCAACGCTGTGGCAATGGCCATTGAGATGTGTTAACAATGAATGATGGAGATACTGAAAATGACCGTTGATGACATCAAGCGAGTAACCGTGGTCGGAACCGGCACGATGGGCAACGGCATCGCCCAGGTGTTCGCCACAAGAGGATATGATGTCGACATGGTTGATATCAAACAGGAGTTTCTTGATCGGGCGGTGGCGATGATCACCAAGAGTCTTGATCGCATGGTGAAGAAAGAGAAAATCACCAAAGACGACAAGAAATCGGCGCTCGATCGGTTGCACACCGGTACCGATTTGGCGGCGGCGAAGAACTCGCAACTGGTGATCGAGGCCGTTACCGAGAATCTGGATATCAAACTCGATATCTTCAGGAAGCTGGCCGAACTCTGCCCGTCGGATACCGTTTTCGCCTCCAACACTTCATCGCTGCCGATTACGCAACTGGCTGCGGCCACCAAACGGCCGGGACAGTTTGTCGGCATGCACTTCATGAACCCGGTGCCGATGATGAAGCTGATCGAACTGATCCGCGGCATCGCCACAACCGATGACACCTTCAACCTGATCAAAGATCTGTCTATGAAACTGGGCAAGACGCCGGTCGAGGTGAATGACTTCCCCGGCTTTATCGCCAACCGTATTCTGATGCCGATGATCAACGAGGCAGTCTTCGCACATATGGAAGGCGTCGGCACCGTTGAAGCTATAGACGAAGTCATGAAGCTCGGGATGGCGCATCCGATGGGACCGCTGACCCTGGCCGACTTCATTGGTCTGGATGTCTGTCTGGCTATCCTGGAAGTTATGCATGATGGCCTTGGCGATCCCAAGTATCGTCCCTGTCCGCTTCTGAAAAAGATGGTGCAGGCTGGCTATCTCGGCCGCAAGAGTGGCCGCGGTTTCTACGATTACAGTTCCTGAGGAGATGTACATGGATTTTAGACTTTCTGAGGATGATCTCGAACTCAAACAGATGGCGCGGGATTTCGCTGAGAAGCGTCTCTACCCGCGCGCCGAGGAATTCGATGAGCAGGAAACGACACCAAGAGAACTCATCGACGAAGCTGGCCAATTGGGCTATCTCGGTTTCACGGCGCTCGAGGAGTACGGCGGTATGGGCTTAAGCACGGTAGCGTTCGGTGGTGTTCTCGAGGAGATCTGCGGCGCGTGTGCGGGATTTGGTATCCTGGTCTCGGTGCATAATTCGCTCTGCTGTGAGATCGTAGGTAAGTTTGGCTCTGAGGAGCTTAAGCAGAAATACCTGACCCGTATGGTTACCGGCGAATGGGTCGGCTCTTACTGCATCACCGAACCGGATGCCGGTACCGATGTGGCCTCGCTCAAGGCGACCGCCGAGGACAAGGGTGATCACTTCCTGCTGAACGGCACGAAAGCCTTTGTCACCAGCGGCGGCTGGGCGGGCGCGTTGATTGTTTTCGCCAAGACTGATCCGGAGGCCGGTCACCATGGGATCAGTTGCTTCATCGTCGAGCCCGGTTGGGATGGTGTCACGCTTGGCAAAGCCGAGAAAAAGTGCGGCATGAAAGCATCAGACACCCGCGAGATTAGCTTCATCGACGTCAAAGTGCCCAAAGAGAACCTGCTGGGGGATCTCGGTCAGGGATTCATGATGGCGGTGACGATTCTGAACTCAGGTCGTCTCGGGGTGTCGTTTCAGTCTATCGGAATCGCTCAGGCGGCGCTTGACGAAGCAATTAAGTATTGCAAGGAACGCAAGCAGTTCGGACGACCTATCGCTTCCTTCCAGGCGATTCGGTTCAAGATCGCTGACATGGCTACTCGGCTTGACGCTTCACGACTACTGGCATATCGCGCCGCGCAGCTTAAGGACGAAGGACAACCGTGTCATCGTGAGGCTTCGATGGCCAAGCTGTTCTGTTCGCAAACGGCCAACTATGTCGTGAACGAAGCCCTCCAGATTCATGGTGGCTATGGCTACATGAAGGAGTATCCGGTGGAGCGGTATTTCCGCGACGCGCGCCTGACTGAGATCTATGAAGGCACTACTGAGGTCCAGCGGATGGTTATTTCGAAAGACATACTGAAGGACTAAACCTTGCTTGAGAAAAAACATCACGAATACCGAGAGAAAATACAGGCGTTCGTAAAGGAGCAGATCGCTCCCAAGGCCGTCGAGATCGATCTCGAACAGCGCTTCCCGACCGAGTATCTCAAGCCGATGGCGGATATCGGTCTGATGAGTATGTTGATCTCTGAGGAGTACGGCGGCCAGCCGATCGACACCGTCAGCTACTCGATCGCGGTCGAGGAAGTATCGCGCGTATGTGGCTCAACCGGCATCACGCTGGCGGCGCACAACTCGCTCGGATGCTTTCCAGTTATCGCTTTCGGCGATGATAAACAGAAGAAGAGATACCTGCCG
>DAOVOW010000189.1 GCA_030629485.1 bacterium | reverse complement strand
GGATATCGACATTCAGCAGCATTATCACGAGAAACATGGGCAGGATGCTGCTGCCCATGAAATCGTAGACGGGAGACTGGGTGGGAATCATGCCGCTGTTGGAAAGCGCTACCGGCATCAGGTAGATGAAAATCAGCGGAGGAAAGTAGCTGAAGAACTTCCACTCGGTTTTCTTTTCGAGGAAGAAGAAGAATGACGTCACCGCCGCCAGGGTGGCTACGATACCGGCGGAGGAGGTTATCAATGACTCGGGCATTAGTTGTTCCTTCAGGTTTAGATGCGTCTGAAGCGAAGGTAGCAAATCGTCGGACAAAAGGCAAACTTGAGTTTGGCCGGCGCATTCTACGGTTTCCCTTTAGTCGCGTTTGTGATATATTCAACGCATGTCAGACGCGCCTTGCCTAAAGGAGAACTATACGCTATCCAAATGCTGTTTGCCGCTTCCCGACTGCGAGATCACAGGATACTACAGCCACGACGGTTTGACGCTCAAGGTACATCGTTCGAGTTGTGTCAACCTGCAAAAGGCCGATCAGGCGCGGCTGGTCTCGTTGGAGTGGAAGGACATCCTGGCGGAGGATGAATTCACCCCGGATGATGACTTCGCGGAACTCGACGAACTCGACTTTCGCATCCTGCAACATCACCGCGACCTCGGTGTCGACTACTCGCTGAAAACAGCACGCCTGCTCAACATCAACAAGCAGACCATGTTCGACCGTCATCATAAACTACGCGACATGAGTCTGCTCAAGCGCGTGGAGCCGCTGATGATCCAGTATCGCAAGGGCGTCGTCGACAACAAGTGGATCAAGCATCGTAATCACACGTATTACGAACTCACGAAACAAGGCAGGAGATACCTGGAGCACTTTCTTAACGGTCCGGTCGGGACGGGTGAGTGAGTACATAGTCAGAACAAAAACGCTTTACTATAGAAGCATCAAAGGAGTGTTTATGCTACTCAGAAAAATGTTCACAGCCTTAATCGTAGCCGTCTTGCTGACGGCCTTTGTCGGAAATGTCGAGGCCAAACGCCGAGTGCGCACCTACGGCGACCAAGAAAAGGCCAATGAGACTGAGAAGAAGGACAATGACAAGAAGGCGGATGAGAAGGCGTTTGCCGATATGATCAAGGACAAAGTTGTCATCGAAGGGCTGTTCACATTCTACCAGGACACCACCGACAACAGTTACCTGATGGCGATCAAGCCCGAGCAGTTTGAGACAATCTACCTGTGTGGTCTGACGCGTTCCGCCTCGGCCGGAGCCTTCTACGACAACGGCAGTATGTCGCGAACGTTTCCATTTTATTTCATGCGGGTCGGCAAGAATATCATGCTGATGGAGAAGAACCTCCGCTTCCGCGCCGACAGTTCAGCGGCGTTGTCGCGAGCTCTCCCCCGCGCCGTGTCGGATCATCTCTTTGCCTCCACCAAGATCGCATCACTTCCGGACGATTCGACCGATGCGATACTCATCAAACCCGCCGACTTCTTCCTGCGCGATGTGACTAATATCGGCTACTTTCTCAACCAAACCCGCAAGACCGGGCTCGGCTTCGATAAGGGCAACAGCTACTTCACCCAAGTGAAGTCATTCCCGGAGAACTCTGAGATCGACGTCAGGCTGCATTACAAAACCAACCGACCGATCTCAGCCATCACTATGCAAAACCCGTATAGCCTGTTCCATGTTTATCATTACTCGTTGTCATCGCTGCCGGAAACCGATTACGTCCCGAGGCTGGCCGACGATCGCATCGGCCATTTTCTGACCATGTATCAGGATTATACCGACTTGGATAGTGAGACGCCATACGTGCGGTACATCAATCGCTGGCACCTCCAGAAGAAGGATACTCTGGCGGCGCTGTCGGAGCCCGTAGAGCCGATTGTCTACTGGATCGAAAACACGGTTCCTGAGGAGTATCGCCGGGCAGTGGCCGAAGGGATCGAGTTCTGGAACCCCGCTTTTGAGAAGATCGGCTTCAAGAACGCCATAATCGCCGAACAGATGCCTGATGACGCCGACTGGGACCCGGCCGATACGCGCTACAACGTAGTCCGCTGGATAATCAGCCCCGGCGCCTCATACGCCGTGGGACCATCTCGCGCCAATCCATTCACCGGACAAATCTACGACGCCGATGTCAGGTTTTCGGCCGACTGGGTCCGGTACATGTACAATCACATGGAGTACTTCATCGATCCGGTGTCGTTCGATGGCAGCACGCCCGAAGACAACGATCATTTGATGCCCGGATTCGACGACGACAGATTGGCTAATCCTCACTCTTGCTCCTACGGCGCCGAGGCAGCGATGGAGGCGGCGTTTGCGTTTTCATATCTCACCGCCGCTACCGACGATCTTGCGGACAAGGACTCGGTGTTGCAACGTTACGTACACAGCTACCTGCGTGAGGTCATTGCCCACGAGGTCGGACACACGCTCGGCTTTCGGCATAACTTCAAAGCCTCGACAATATATACGCGCGATCAGATCAACGACCCCGAGTTCGTGCGCGAGCATGGAACCATCGGCTCGATCATGGATTACGCCTCCCCGAATATCGCCGGTCCCGGTAAACGGCAAGGCGATTTCTACTCACCCATTCCGGGACCGTACGATGACTGGATGGTGGAGTACGCGTACACCGACTTCGGTGCTTCATCACCAGACGAAGAGCACCTCCAACTGGAACGTATCGCGGCCAAAGCGACGCAGCCATACCTGGTGTATGGCACCGATGAGGATGCGTTCGGTTGGAGCACCCGGTCGATTGATCCTTACTGCAACCTGCACGACGCCGGCAACGACCCATTGGGTTTCGCATTGCATCGGGTGGAACTGACGCGCGAACTTTGGTACAATAGCATCAAGAATTTCGAACAACCGGGAGACCGTTATCAGAAGGTGTACAATGCCTTTCTGGGCGGCTGGCGTTCCTATGGTGAGCTGGCGCTGATCGCTCCGAAGTATGTCGGTGGTCTGACCCGCAACAATTACCATATCGGTGATGCCCCGGGACGGAATCCCTTTGAAGTGATCCCGGCCGCTGACCAGCGGCGAGCGGTGGCTGCTCTGCGCGAGCATCTCTTCGCACCAGACATCTTTGACCTGCCGGATGAATTGCTAAACAAACTGCAGCCCGAGCGCTTTCCGGATTTCAGGTGGTCGGTTTACAGCGTCCCTCAGGTGGACTTTCCGATTCACCAACGCGCACTGAGAGCGCAGAACACGGCGCTGGCCAGATTGTACAGCCCGTTGGTGATCGGACGACTTTTGAACAACCTTGAACGGTTCAAACCGGGTGAAGACATGTACACCATGCACGATATGTTTACCGAAGTGCGCCGATCTATCTGGGGAGAAATCGTAGGGCCGGAGAACGTGAACAGCTTCCGCCGACAACTGCAGCTATCACATCTCGACCGAATTATCGGC
This sequence comes from bacterium, assembly GCA_030629485.1. Classification (GTDB taxonomy): domain Bacteria; phylum Zixibacteria; class MSB-5A5; order GN15; family FEB-12; genus JAJRTA01. Next base: position 1,572 of record DAOVOW010000189.1, on the reverse strand, counting down.
ATTTATATGAGTCTGCCTTCGCGCTATCCATCGGATGCACGGACACTGGCCGCCAACGATCTGGATGTTCTCGAGAGCGCCGCGCGCCGGGCAGTGGCGGCGGGGACACTTGATGAAATGTCACGGGCTCACTTCAAGGAAGTCATTCGACAGATCGAGGCAGCCAAGACGGCCAGCCGTTACTATGGATCGCGCGTCATTCGTCGATGATGCGGCTTGTGTCGCAATGATGAATACTTCACGCATCCGGGCGGGGTCTCTGACTCTGCCCGTTTGCTTTCGTGCACTAATCGGGAGAAGCGATATTGGATTCCATTATTGAACTCTTGAATCCGCGCCGTCCGCGAGGATACGCATATGTGATTGACAAATATGACTAATTACATCAAACTCCATTGCTACCCGCAAGCGGGTCCGATACGAGTATCGCGCATTTTCGTTTGCCATAACGGTCGACCAAAACGTCATGGACTATGTAGAACTTCACTGTCACTCCAACTTCTCCTTTCTCGACGGCGCTTCGCATCCCGAGGACCTTGTCGAGCGAGCTGCCCAACTGGGTTATCATGCTCTGGCTATCACCGACCACAATGGCTTTTACGGTATCGTCCGGTTTCACCAGGCCGCTGCCGCTAAAGGAATCAAACCTGTTTTCGGCACTGAGATAACTCTCGCTAACGGACACCACCTTGTCCTGCTCGTCAAAGATGCTGTCGGCTACGCCAACCTATCGCAAATGCTAAGTACCGCTCACCTGCAGAACAAGAAGCATGAAGCGCAAGTTACTGATGACACTTTACAGAAATATACCAACGGACTCATTGCTCTCTCCGGCTGCACGCTGGGTGCAGTGCCCTCAGCGCTGCTGGAGAATGAAAACAACAAAGCGTCTCGCATTGCCTCGCGATATCGCGAACTCTTCGGACCGGACAATTTCTACCTTGAACTTCAGCATCATAATCTGCCCATCCACGAATTTCTGTGCGAACGACTGACGCATCTCGGACGCGCACTGTCGATCCCCACCGTCGCCACCAATAACGTTCACTACCCGACACCCGACGGACGAAGACTGCAGGACGTGCTGACCTGCATCAAGAACCATACCACTCTCGATGTTGCTGACACTCTTTTATACCCCAACGCCGAAAGATACCTGAAAGCACCGTCGCTGATGACTCGCCGGTTTCGATGCTACCCTGACGCGATTGCCAACAGCGTTGCTATCGCCGAACGATGCAACTTCTCGCTGAAACAACTGAACAGTTCACTACCTGATTTCCCAACGCCCAAGGGTGACACCACCCACAGCTACCTCAGGCGTCTCACTTACGACGGCGCCCGCGTGCGATACGAGGACATGCACACTGAAGTATTCAAACAACTCGAATACGAACTGCACATTATCGAAAAGCTCGAACTATCCGGTTACTTCCTGATCGTTTGGGACATCACTCGGTTCTGTCGAGAGCAAGGTATCCTTTGTCAGGGACGCGGCTCGGCGGCCAACTCGGCTGTTTGTTATTGTCTGGGGATTACGGCGGTCGATCCCATCCGATTGAAGCTTCTTTT
>DAOVOW010000412.1 GCA_030629485.1 bacterium | reverse complement strand
CGCCGAATCCAGTTCATCAAACGGAGTAGCCGTGTTCGCGGTGTGAATTACAAACATCACAACACTGAATCAGCTCTTCTGCAAGGTGTCATCGGTCGGGCCGACCGACCCATGGCTGACGTTATTGAGTCGGTCTTCAAGAAAGGAGGGCGGTTCGACGGCTGGAGCGAAGACTTCGATCACCATTTGTGGTTTGCCGCCTTGGAGGAACACTCCATAGATCTGGAGCCTTGCCTGCAACCGATACCGTTCAGTACCGAACTGCCATGGTCACATATTATTAAGGGACCGTCGAGTGAACAACTCCACAAGGAGCGTCAGCGGACATCAACACAGCTTCGGGAGTACCAGCCCAGAGGGGCCGCGGCGGACGGGTCGGTGGAGGGTGGGCAGCCGATCAGCTTCGGCCGGACCAAAAAAAAGGTCCCCGGGCGAAGCACGGCCTCGGCGCCGACCAAGAATCGAGTGCGTTTGCGCTGGGGAAAGACGGCCGGGTACCGCTACATGTCGCACCTTGACAACATGCGCGTCTTCGAGCGAGCTATCAGACGGGCCGGACTGCCGGTGGCCTTCAGTCAGGGCTTCAACCCGACCATGAAACTGTCGTTTGGTCCCCCTTTGCCGTTAGGGTTCACCTCGGAGACTGAATGTGTCGATATTACTCTTGAAGATAACCTGATGCCGTATATGATCGACAAACTCAAGAGCACCATGCCGGAAGGTCTGGAGATTCTGGGAGCCCGGATCGTCTATGGCAAGTCGCAGTCGCTTTCAGCCGGTCTGAACCGGGTTCTTTATACTGTACCGGGGGCGGCGATGCCCGTCGACGACATAAGCCGACGTATTGATGATATCCTGGCCGAGCGGCGGCTGGAGATTGAGCGAAAGACCAAATCCGATACGAAGCTGGTGGATGTGCGTCCGGGTATTTATGAGTTAACGATCGTGGAGGATCGGCTCGAAATGTTGCTCGGCGTCGGCGAAGGAGTTTACGTGCGTCCCACTGAGGTCGCCGGATTGTTGCTTTCCGACGAGTCTGTGGCCGTGTCCGGTCTGCCGTTTCATCGCAAAGCACTGTATCGCCGAAATGATGATGGCTCGGTTACCTCTGCCATGGAGCTTTGACAAACATGACCTCGAGTACCAAGAACACAACCGGACAAAAATATGACCCGGTGCGGGGGGCGGCCATCGAGGCATTGGTGCTGATTGAGCAGGGCGAGCAGACTGATGAAGCTGTCACTCAGGTGATGGCCGAGCGCGAATTCCGTCCTATCGATCGTCGATTCCTTCTGCAACTGGTCAACGGCGCCACCAAGATGCGTCGCCGGCTGGATCATGAAATAAAATTCTATCTCTCGCGACCCTCCAAAGAACTTCCTTTGAAACTGGCCAATATTCTGCGTCTGGGCTTTTACCAGCTTCGCTTCACCGATCGCATTCCGGATGCCGCAGCGGTGTCCGAGTCGGTTAACCTGGCTGCCTTCATGCTCGATCGTTCGCGCGCCAATCTGGTCAACGCCGTTTTGAGAGCCAGCCTCCGCGAGCCGCATCGGGTGCAGTTCGTATCCCCGGAGGATGAACCGGTCAGGCACCTGGCCGATTACTACAGCTACCCCGACTACTTTGTCGACTACTGCCTGCGTGAGTTTGGATTCGAGGACACCAAGCGACTTCTCAACCGTTATAACCGACCACCGCATGTTACCTATAGAGTGAACTACCTGAAGTCCAAGCCGGATGAGGTAACCCGTATGCTCCAGGAAAACGGGGTGGAGTTTTCATTCGGTCGGCATCTACCGGAGTTTATACATATCGAGGAGAGCGGGCTTCCCCTTGAAGGGGAACTGCTTCGCACTGGCAAAGTACACGTTCAGGATGAGTCGGCCGGACTGGCGGTGCGGCTGCTCAATCCCCGTCCCAACAGCACCGTGGTCGACCTTACCTCGGCTCCGGGTGGGAAAGCCACCTATGCTGCCATCCGTATGCGCAATCGCGGACGCGTAACGGCCGTGGACAAATCGCACAAGCGCCTGATCCCGCTGGTAGAGAATGCTCAACGTCTGGGGATCAAGATCATTGCGCCGGTCGCCTCCGACCTGTTCGATTTTCACGGCGGGCCATTCGACCGTGTGCTCTTGGACCCCCCTTGTTCGGGCTGGGGGACGGCGGGCAAAAACTCCGATCTGCGCTGGACCAAGACGAACGACGATGTCAAGAACCTCGCCCGCATGCAAGCCCGCATGCTCGACCATGCCGCCAAACTGGTCAAGCCGGGCAGCATCCTCGTCTACTCGACCTGCACCATCATGCGTGCTGAGAACGACCAGGTGGTCGAGGAATGGTTATTGCAACACAACGATTTCGAGATCGATTCCGCCGCCCAGTTCTTCGATGAGAGTCTCGTGACCGAACGTGGTTTTGTCAAGACCTATCCATCGCATGATGACCTCGATGGTTCCTTCTGCGCCCGCCTGAAACGCAGGCCATAGGACGCCTCCACAGACTGTCAAGGGGCGGGTGGCTCGGACGTTCGTCCGGGCTTCGAGCCCGTTTTAAGCTTGTGCCGCTCAGGGTATCAAACTATAATGGCCGCAAGATGCCACAACTACGTGCTTCAAGACTCGAACGCAGCCGACGACAGCGGCCGGGCTTTTTCACCAGGCATTTGCCGCCCGGTACCCTCAAACGAAAGATTGTTCTGTGGGGCGTTATCCCTTTGCTGGCAGTGAT
>DAOVOW010000087.1 GCA_030629485.1 bacterium | reverse complement strand
AGTGGGTTATCCACGCGGGCCGACTGGACCGACGTTTGTGGCAACCGACGAGCTGTTGAAACGCCTTAACCAGCAGACGTTCCTCGTGCAGGACGCAGAATTTTGGTATGACATAGACGAGCCCACGCCAGTCGTCGCAAGTGATGCAGGAGACGACCGGATCCTTGAAATACGCCACCCGCCGCAACCACCTCCCGCTGACCCTTTTCGATGAAATCCTGTGTCTGCACGCAGTCGACGCCGGTCCTCGCAAAAAGCTTACCAAGGGGATCGCCCGGCACCGCAAATCGGATGCCTTTCACTTGGCAACTATTGAATGTATACTTGCCCAGAATATCCTCCAGCCAGAAAAACGCCGACAAAATCGATTCGGTGTAGGAGCCACTACCGGCAGATGACCGTTTGCGGACCTTGATATGGGAATTCGGTACTTGCGAACGGATCACAAGCAGGCCGCCTTTGTGCAGAAGTTCCTTAAGTGACTCGGACGCTCGTTTGATGCCGGTCAGGAAGCGACTGAATTCCCGTTCATTGTAGGAAATGTACTCGGATTCAGACAGAAATTGGCAATTGGACCGCAGACCATGCGCGACAGCGAACTCCAGCGGGTCCAGAAACACAATACTATAATCGCTAAAGTCATGTCCAGCCAGTAGATCGCAATGATGGTTGGCTTGTTGGTCGGTTGGCCAGTTTATAAACAGTATCTTGCTTGGTGTGCCATCGGTGTTAGGAGTTTTCTCAGCGCCTTTCCTAACTTGGGCGCAAGCCGTAGTTCCCATACGCTGTATCTCTGTCCCTTTCCGGTGGACCAAAGCTGTCCGTCCCAGGAGTCACGTTGACATTTAGTAGGCAAACAATCAACGCGTCCACGACAGCCATAACTGTCTACCCGGCTACCTCAATTCGGACGTGCCCTCCCCCTCATCATGATGCCGCTATCTCATTCTTGTGGGTGGCAGTCAGCGCCACCTTGCTAAAGCCGGCTCTCCTTTTCTAATCGGCAACTTCGGCCGCAGATTAAGCCATTACGGCTGTTTTCCTGCTAATTCTGATCATCGCAGCCAGCCAGTGACGTTCCAAGTTGCGTTACCGGCGCCTCGACGCTCGTCTACACGGACCGTTTTATAATTGACATTACCGGTCTTTGAGCTATTATAACATGATAATGGGAATAACTTAACCGACTCTGATGTCGTTGTACTAACTCGAACTACAGGCACGGTCAAACGTGCTCACTTAATAGGTGAATGAGGAACCCCATGAAGAAACTGTTTTTCTATGCAGGCTGTGCAATCGTGCTGGCCGCGGCTGCCTTCTGGCTGATGCCTGACCGTCCGACAGAACCGGACAACGCCTTCTACACCGAGATCATCCCTTACATCTGGAAAAACAAGGGCAAGGTGCCGAAACTCAAACAGCGGCCCAACGACTGGTTCTATGACCAGCGATCACGCCCCTACAATACAATCCCGCCGGGCAAACAACTGGCGGCGGTAGAGGCGACACAAGCGGCTCGCCTTAAGCACGCGGATCACGCCAAGGCCATAAGCTGGGGTGAGGCCGGCCCTACCAACATCCCGGGACGCATTACGGATATCGGCGTGCACCCCAGCCAGCCGAACATTGTCTATGCCGGCGCCGCAGCGGGGGGTGTATTCAAGTCGTATGACGGCGGTATTAGCTGGACGCCGATCTTCGACGACGTCGGCACGCCATCGATTGGTGCTATCGCGATTCACCCTTGGGACGCTGGTATCATCTACGTCGGTACCGGTGAGGCCAACGCCGCCGCTGACACTTACGAGGGCACCGGCATCTATAAGTCGACCGATTCCGGGGCAACCTGGACCCACGTGGGGCTCGATTCAAGTTACCATATCGGTCGGATATTGATCGATCCGCTGCGTCCGGAGACGCTGTTCGTAGCTGTGGCCGGCAAGCATTTCGGCGCCACCAATCCGGACCGGGGACTGTATCGTTCGCAGAACGGCGGCTCGACATGGGAGCAGTTGCTGTATGTTTCCGACTCGACCAGTTGCATCGATGTCGCCTATGATCCCCCCTCGGGAATAATGTTGGCTGCGATGTGGCAGAAAGTTCGCTACGTCGACATCTACAAAATCTACGGTGGCATCACCAGCGGCATCTACCGCTCCACCGATCACGGCGATAGTTGGACGCTCTTGACCAGCGCCAACGGCTTGCCCGATCCGATCGATAGTTGTGGACGTATCGGTCTGACTATGGAGCCCAACACCGGCACCAGCTATGCCCTGTACAATAACCTGAACAACTACGACCTGCTGGGGATGTATCGCAGCGATGATTACGGCGCCAATTGGTATCGGGTCAACGACGGCGCCCTGGAAGGCACCTTCGGCGGTTTCGGCTGGTATTTCGGCCAGGTGCGAGTGTCCCCCGGCAACCCCAATACCGTGTTTTCGCTGGGCGTGCGACTTTACCGAAGCCTCAACGGAGGGGTCAGTTGGAACAATGTGACCGGCGCGACTCATGTCGACCATCACGCTATGTGGATCAACCCTTCAAATCCGGACATGATCTACGCCGGCTGTGATGGCGGAATGAATATCAGCAGTAACGGCGGCGATTCGTGGACGCCGCTGGAAAACATGCCGAACACCCAGTTCTATGCCATCACTATCGACCCGCTGCAACCCCAGCGTCTCTATGGCGGCACCCAGGACAACGGCACTAATCGAACTCTCACCGGCGGGCTGGATGACTGGGATCACATTTTCGGCGGCGACGGCTTCTACACGCTCGTTGACCCGCGCAGCTCGGATGTCATCTACTGTGAATATCAGTGGGGGCACATGTACAAATCGACCGACGGCGGCTACGGCTGGAGCAACGCCATGAACGGAATCGACTATAGCAGTGACCGTCACAACTGGAACACGCCGATCGTGATGGATCCGCGTAACCCGGACATTCTCTACTATGGATCGAATCGTTTATGGAAAACCTCCGACGCTGCTCTGAACTGGAATGTCGTCAGTGGCGACCTCAGCGGTGGGCCGTACCCGGACAAACCCAACCACGGCACGATTACGACCATCGACGTCTCCCGGGTTAATCCCCAGGTGGTTTGGGTCGGTACCGACGACGCCCGCGTCCAGGTCACTACCAATGGCGGCGACAGTTGGACCGACGTCAGCGCCGGGTTCCCGGACCGGTGGGTGACGCGAGTGGTGGCCGATCCGTACGACGCCCAGATCGCCTACGTAACTATTTCCGGCTATCAATGGTCGGAACTGATACCGCATATCTTTCGCACCGACAACACCGGGGCGAGTTGGACGTCCGTAAGCGGTGACCTGCCGGACATTCCGGTCAACGACCTGATTATCGACCCGCATATTGCCAACCGGCTGTATGCCGGCACCGACGTCGGCGTCTGGGCGACCGATAACGGCGGCGCCAACTGGTACCCGATCGATAACGGCGCGCCGATCTCGACTGTGCACGACCTGGCGTTTCATATCCCGACACGTAAGCTGGTGGCGGGGACGCATGGTCGTTCGATGTTCATGACCAACATCGATTGCCCCGGCGTAACTGACAGCGACGGTGACGGCATTATGGATGAATGCGACAACTGTCCGGACGATTACAACCCGGACCAGGCTGACGCCGACGGCGACCTGGTCGGCGATGTCTGCGATGACTGCACCGACTCCGATGGTGACGGCTTCGGCAACCCCGGCGTGGCCGGCAACACCTGCCCCGACGACAACTGCCCCTACACCTATAATCCGGGTCAGGAGGACACCGACGGCGACGGTGTCGGTGATGCCTGTGACTACCGCGTACCGATGTGGGATACCGTGAGCACTGGGTGTACGCAACTGATCGTCGGTACCAACGGCAACTTTGGCAACCAGGGCCAATGGGGAGCAAACCTCGACTACGCCAACTTCGGCGACTGTGAACCGTGGCAAGGGATCTACGTCTACGATGGTTCACCGGTGATCAGCTATATCGACGGCCAGGACACCGTGGCCAGTTGGGCAATCTTTGGAGACAATCGGTACCACCTGGTCGACGATCAGAGAATGCCGGTGCCGACTCAGAGCGGACCGACCTACGAAGTCTATGAGAGCGGCACTTTTGTCACCCAGGATTCGACTTTGGCTCTTGAGAAAACCTGGTGGGCTCCGGTTCAGAATCCAGCCTGCAATTTCGTGATCCAACTGCTGCGCGTCTACTCATACGACGGCCAGACGCACACCGGACTGGCCATCGGTGAAGCCATCGACTGGGATATCCCCTCGGATGGCGGCACCCCGAATACCGGCGACTTCCAGTATGACGAAGCGGTCCGCCTCATTTACCTGCGGGGCACGGAGGAAGATCAGTCCGGCTGCCAACTCTGCACCGACCGGTACGGCGGGCAGGCGTGGCTCGGTTTTCATTACAATGACACCTGCGCCTTCGACACGGCTGGACCGTACGGCGCCTACACCGCCGACAACACGGTGTACGTCTGGCCGAACAGCGGTTTCGTGCCTGCTGAGATGTACGAAAACATGCAGCAGGCCGGCTTCTCCGCCGACCCTACGCCGGTCGATCAACATGCGGTGATGACATACTTCGCCAACCACACGCTGGACGCTCAGGACACCCTTCATGTGTACACGGCGCTGGTCAGTATCCATGAAGGCAGTTCAGAAGATCTCGCCGCAAGTGCCGAGGCGGCATACACATGGTTCCGTGCTGAAATCCTGCCGAGTTGTGGTACCTGCTGTATGCTGCCGATTCGTGGTAACGTCGACTACGATCCGGGCGACGTGATCGACATATCCGACCTGGTCTATCTTGTCGACTACATGTTCACCAGCGGTCCGGCGCCGACATGCTGGGAGGAAGCCAACGTGAACGGTAGTGGTCCTGTTAATCCGCCGTCCGATGGTCCGGCCGACATCGATATTTCCGATCTGGTGCATTTGGTCGACTATATGTTCACAGGAGGACCGCCACCGGCCAACTGTCCGTAGGAACGGGCACTGTCGGCAGCCGTTTATGCAAAGGATAGCTATCCCGGATATTTCATGAGCGCTTGAGGCTGGTCTGTTGCGATTGATGAGAGACGGATAAGTTTCCGTTGGTTTACGATTTCACCTCTGAATGCAGCTTTCATTGGTTTTAGGGCATACCTCCCCTTTCCCCCGTTGTTCATAGCGTGCCGGGGACAGTACTACCTGACGCCTTAGAGTAGTTCTCATAGATATTTTCCGTTTGGCTACAGAAAAAAGCCAGGCATTTGTAAGTTGGTGCGCCATAGTCTGTTCATGGCACAGCGGTTGTCAATAACGAATCCGGAGAATGCGAGTCTCCGTGAGTTGAAGGAAGCGGCTCGTGTTGGTTCGAACGAGACCGCCTTACGTTGCACGGCGATTCAATTTCTTGTCACTGGTATCAGTCGGGCCAAGATATGTGGAGCCCTCCTGGTTAGCGAGCACTCTTTGCACAGTTGGATCAAAGCGTTCAACGAACGTGGTGTCGATGGACTGATCGTCAAGAAACGTCCCGGCCGGAGTGCCATCTTCAACGGTGAGCAGGTCGCCGTCTTAGCCAATCTCATTGAACAACCGGAGCAAGCCGAGCGAACTTTCTGGACGGCCAAGGCGTTTCACGGTTACATATCAGAGGCTTATCAGGTTGACTGCAGCTATCAGACAGTAGTTCGGTTCTTTCATCGTCAGGGCTTTGCTCTGAAGGTCCCTCGGCCCTGGCCCGATCGTCAGGATGAAGCTCTACGAGAGGCGTTTCGGCAACAACTCGAAGAGCTCTGTCAGCAGGATGTTCACGTTGATTCCCCGTGACCCAGTCGTAAAGCTCCAAGCTACTGAAGATTGTCGAGACATTCAATCAAAACCTTAAGCGCCCCGCATTTCAGGCCGGACGGGCAGGTTGCAACAAAACTGATGAAATGCCTGGGCAGGCACATTCTTGAGTAACCTGTTGCATGATCCCGGGCTGATATTCTACTACGATCAGGTCTGTACCAAGCTGGAAAGTAGCAAAAAGGGCTTGGAAACTGGGTTCAAATAGACTTCTTTACAAACAGCGGTAACTTCCTTGGGGAAAATCTTCCAGGAGAGCCCGATTGACGGATGATGCCTGCGTAGATATGTTGAACACAGTCGATGCGAATACAGGAAACAGATCAGGTAATCGAAGACAGCCCGGACTTCATTCCAACCAAAGCGGTAAGAATGAAGTGGAAGTGCTAGTGGCGATTCCAAACTCGGCCAACGGTAATTGGACAGGGAACTGAAACCGATGGATATAGAGATAAGGATCACCAGAGACCTGGACTCCTTTCTCCGGCTGGTTGACCAGTGGAACGGGATGGTAGCGGAGAAGTTTGACGGCCATCCGTTTTTCAGTCATTTCTGGTTTGTCAACTACTACCAGTCTTTTTTCCCGGGGCAGTCCTTGTACATCCTTACCGCTCACAACGGGGGAAAAATGGTCGGTGCTCTGCCGATGATTATCTGCCGTCGGCGCCTGGCCGGATTACCTCTGAAAGAAGTGCGCCTTCTGGCAGGCGAGCATTCACATGTCAACCAGATTCTGGTGAAGTCGGGAGATGGCAAGATAGTCGACCTGTTTTTTGATAGTCTGTTGCAGGAAGGAGTCGATTTGATCTGTCTTGCTGATATTCCCGCGGAATTCCCGTTGCCGTTTGGCGTGTGTGACTTCTGCCGGAGCCACCGGCTGTTACTGGAAAGGAAGTCGGTCAAGGCATCTCCGTTTATTCGGGTTGAGGGCAGCTTTGAAGAATATCGCAAGAGGCTGTCCAAGAAATTTCGGGAACTGCTCAACAACCGCTTGAACCGAATCAAGCGGGTCGGCAGTTTTGAAATCAGGTCGTTCACTCGGCCGACAGATTATGAGCTTCTATTGAAAGATATGCAGTCCATATCTGCCGATAGCTGGCAGTCCCAAAACAATACTGGACTCTACTCGACCGACGACAGCTCGACATTCTATCGTAATCTTATACAGCATTCACTGGAGAACGGCTACGGGGAGGTTAGCATACTATATATTACCGATAAGCCGGCGGCATTCGAGTATCATATCTTTCATGGCAGTACGGAGTACTGTCTGAAGGTAGAGTTTGCTCAGCGGTTTGCCAAGTTGTCCCCCGGAGCGGTGCTGGACCAAAAACTGGTAAAGCGGGCCTTCAGTACCGATATAAAAGTATATGATTTACTCGGCTTTCAAAGTGAATATAAAGCAAGGTGGACAAAAGACGTCAGATGGCAACACCGTTATTACTTGTTCAATCGGTCCCTCCCGGCTTGGGCAGTGTATGTTATAGAACATCGCCTGCGAAACAGGCTTGGGAAATCCAAACTACTTCGCCGCATCAGAAGGTTGTTAAAACGAAACAATGACTAGTGAACAACAGGTAAAACAAGTATACCAACGGGAACGGCAGGGAGAAACTTGGTCGCGCCCGGTGATCAAGAAACGGCGACTGCGGACCGTTGTCCGTGAAACTGTCCGGTTTTTGTTTGGTCAGATCGGACGGGAATTCCGTTACCACCGCACTATCGCAGGCGGCGCTCT